>NZ_VPAK01000006.1:0-184970 GCF_013419295.1 Acinetobacter sp. YH12094 | reverse complement strand
CCTTCCCGAACTCAGAAGTGAAACCTCTTAGCGCTGATGGTAGTGTGGGGTTACCCATGTGAGAGTAAGTCATCGCCAGCTCATTATTCGAAACACCCCCTGATATGTCAGGGGGTGTTTTTTTATGTGTGGAGAAAAGGGGAAAAGAAGATAAGCAGAAGCATAAAACAGGGAGATGATAAAAATATTGATAGATTGTGGCTTGAATTATTTAAACATGGATGATTATTAGACAATAAACGCATTTAAAAATCATCAATTGAAGGAATTCTCAGCTTAAAAATGTCGGAAAACCTGAATGTAAGTCAGCTAAAACAACAGTTTAAATGCCTAATTATCGACTTAAGTGATGGCTGATGCCTTATGATTTAGAAATCTACGACCTAGATCGTAGAGTCTGGTTTTTTTCTATAAAATTTGAGTTTTATTCTGACAATTTTCATATCAAATAATCTATCGTCTGATTGTGATTTAGCTTCTAGTAACACATTGAAAATTAATCATTATAAAAACTAGACCCACAGTCCATCGACTTTTTTATGTATAAATATTTCAAAAATATCCGAGTTTTTATGACATTTTATTCCCAAACAACATGGATATATCTGAAAGGTATGGGTCTATACCTTTGTAATTTTGGACAATTTACAGTCAAAAACGGCATTGTAGCGAAAAATAAAACTCACAATTGGAGGTGAGGTTCAATGTCTACAAGCACAATGAATGTGAATAGCGTTGTCGATAACGCTAAGTTCACAAAATCGCATTTCAGCATCATGATGTGGTGTCTAATTCTTATTTTATTTGATGGTTACGACTTAGCGATCAATGGTGTTGCGCTGCCTTTATTGATGAAAGATTGGGGATTAACAGCTGTTCAGGCAGGTATGCTAGCGAGTACAGCACTTGCAGGGATGATGTTTGGTGCCATGATGTTTGGTACTTTGGCTGATAGGATTGGCCGTAAAAAAGTTATCATGATTTGTGTATTTTTATTCAGTACATTCACATTTTTAGGCGGTTTTGCATCAAATCCAACGGAATTTGGCGCGTTACGTTTTATTGCTGGACTTGGCATTGGTGGGGTATTACCGAACCTTGTGGCATTGACATCTGAATATGCACCTAAGCATCTACGCAGTACTTTAGTGACCACCATGTTCAGTGGTTATGCAATGGGTGGCATCATGGCGGCTCTCTTTGGTTCATGGTTTACTGCGGATTATGGTTGGCAAATCATGTTCTTCATTGCGGGTATTCCACTGTTACTGTTGCCATTTGCTTGGAAATTTTTACCTGAATCGCTCACATTTTTGGTGAAGGTGAATCGTCATGATGAAGCACGTCGTATGATTCAAACCATTGCACCTGAACAAACCGTGACTGCAAATACTCAACTGGAACTGACTGAAGTTGCGGTTCCGGGTGGAACGTCTGTTAAAGCGTTGTATAAGCAAGGTCGTGGCGTAAGTACGATGTTGTTTTGGCTGTGTTTCTTTATGTGTCTATTAACCCTTTATGCATTAGGCAGTTGGTTACCAAAACTAATGATGGCCGCAGGTTATTCATTAGGTAGCAGTTTGACGTTCCTATTGGCGATGAATATTGGTGCGGTGATTGGTACGATTGGCGGCGGTATTTTAGCTGACAAATTCCATTTAAAACCGGTGATCATTACATTATGTCTCGCAGGTGCTGTGGCACTATCGTTACTCGGCTTTAATTCACCACAGCCTGTGATCTATCTTTTGGTTGCAGTCGCAGGTGCATCGGCAATTGGTTCGCAAATCTTGCTGTATAGCTATGTTGCACAGTACTATCCGTTGTCTGTACGTTCGACAGGTATTGGTTGGGCTTCTGCAGTTGGTCGTACAGGTGCGATTGTTGGCCCTATTCTGATCGGCTATTTATTATCACAAGAATTGCCACATCAAATTAACTTTATGGCCGTAGGAATTCCAGTAGTCATCGCAGCGATTGCAGTGTTCTTTATTCGCAAAGCTCAAACGGATGAAGAAGTTGCTGCTTTAGAAAATGTGAATAAGGCTTCAGTGAAAACACAACGTTCATATAGCTAAATCATAGATTTAAAAAGCCCGTCATTTGATGGGCTTTTTTCATGTTGTATTCACATTTTTTATTATTAATTTAGTTTGGAAGAATTTATTAATATTATGATAAATAATGAGATTTTTTATTTTAAATAACTTTTCTAATTTAATGTCATTGTTATATAGAGACTCGATCATCATTTTTTCAGTGCAAGCATAGATCTGAAAATAGGGATGGTATTCAGGGCAATTAGGTAGCTGAGTTTGAGGCTTGTGGTTCATTTTGTTACTTAAATATAGTGAACTCTGTGTTCAGTCAGCGCATGATAGAGGGCATAGATTTATTCACATTTATCAATAATGTCTCAAGATCATGGAAATATCGTCATGTCCAAAGCCGTACAAGATATAAAAGACTATCCGCTCTATGTTGCAGGTAAAGCAGCGACTACCGATCAGTGGTTAGAAGTGGATCAAAAATATACCCAAGACGTATATGCACGCGTTGCACTCGCAGATGCTGCAACCATTGAAAAAGCCATTGATTCAGCGGTTAAATCTAGCGCTGCAATGGCGGCATTGGAACCTTTTCAAAAACAAAAAATCTTACTGCACTGTGTTAAACGTTTTAATGAAATGCGTGCAGAATTGACTGAAATTTTAATTGCGGAAGGTGGAAAACCGCGTAAAGCCGCAGCTGCTGAAGTTGAACGTTTAATTAATACCTTTCAAATTGCTGCCGATGCTGTCACACAGATGGATGATGGTCGCATGATCCCATTGGCGGTTACCGCAGCGGCATCTGGCTATCAAGGCATGGTCAAACATGTGCCAATTGGTCCTGTATCGTTGATCAGCCCGTTTAATTTTCCGATCAATCTGACTGCGCATAAAATTGCACCTGCCATTGCTGCAGGCTGTCCATTTGTTTTGAAGCCTGCAAGTTTGACGCCTATTTCAGCTTTAAAAATTGCGGAAGTTTTAGCAGAAACAGATTTACCTAAAGGTGCCTTTTCGGTTTTACCTTGTCCACGTGAACATGCAGATGTCTTGGTCACTGACGACCGATTTAAACTGCTCAGCTTTACCGGTTCCGATGTTGTCGGCTGGGATATGAAAGCGCGTGCGGGGCGTAAAAAAGTGACTTTGGAACTCGGTGGCAACGCTGCTGTATTGGTTGAGCCTGATACTGAAATTTCAGCGGCATTTATTGAACGCTTAGTCGGTGGGGCGTATAACCATGCAGGGCAGGTGTGTATCAGCGTACAACGCATCTTGGTGCATGCTGATATCTATGCCGATGTAAAGAAAAAACTCGTGGCCAGAATGAAGCAGCTTAAAGCGGCTGATCCACAGTTGGAAAGCACCATGGTCGGTCCCATGATTAAGGAAGCGGAAGCAACACGCGTGCATAAATGGGTCGATAAAGCAGTCAAAAAAGGAGCTAAAGCTTTGGTTCGTGGTGAACATCAGGGTGCTTTGCTCGATCCAATTTTATTGGAAAGTGTCGATGAATCACTGGAAGTGTATAAAGATGAAATCTTTGGTCCTGTAGCGATTTTAGAGAAATACAAAAATTTTGAAAAAGGCATCGCCAAAATTAATAGCAGCCGTTTTGGCTTACAGGCGGGCGTCTATACGCAAAATTTGAATAAAATGCTGTATGCGTGGAATCACTTAGAGGTCGGTGGAGTGATTATTAATGACATTCCATCTTTCCGTGTCGATAACATGCCATATGGTGGCGTAAAAGATTCTGGCTTAGGCCGTGAAGGGATTCAGTCTGCCATTCGAGATATGCAAGAAGAACGCGTATTGGCGATAAAATTGTAGCCATTTAAACATGGGCTTGGTTCAGCATGGATCTGTTCGAAGCCCAGTTTTTGAATCATTTCAAAAAATCTAAAGTGAATAAGAAAAATGAAACGAATTTTATTATTGGTCAGTTTGATGACCGTGATTATGGCTGTCTTTGCCTTTAACGCCACTCAAATGGTGACGGATGCACGCAGTCAAATTGGGAAAACCTTATATTATGATCCTGCGTATACTGCACTGCGTTATCCAATGGGAGATGTCCCTTTAATCAAGGGTGTTTGTACCGACGTGGTAATTCGTGCATTACGACAGCAAGGGATTGATTTACAACAAGCCATTCATGAAGATATGAAAGCCAATTTTAAGCAGTATCCACAAAAATGGGGCTTAAAAGGAACCGATAAAAATATTGATCATCGACGTGTTCCCAATATTCAAACTTGGATGCAACGTCAGGGCTATGTTGTCAAAGATAAGCAGTATTTGGCAGGAGATATTGTCACTTGGGACTTAGGGCGTGGTTTAGTGCATATTGGCGTGGTTTCAGATCGTAAAGTGAAAGCTAGCGATGTTCCGCTCATCATCCATAATATTGGAGAGGGCACACAGGAAGAAGATCTTTTGCATGCCTATAAAGTTACCGGACATTATCGAGTGAAATAACTTTAAAAATTTAATAGGAAATAAAACATTCCTAAAAGTTATATTATTGATAACTTAAATTGTATGAAAAATAAGCTGATTAAATGAACATTTAAACTTAAACATATTATAAAAATGGAATATTTGCCGTAGAAATTACAGAAAAACTTAAAAAAAGTGAGTATTGTTAATTCATACAAAGGGAAAGTTATTTGTGGTGTTTTTAACCAAAATGCGCATGTGATTTTTCTGTTTGCAATTTGGTATAGACGCTCATAAGGTATCTCACCAGATCAAACACCCAGAATTTTTATTTTTATGGTTCTTTTTTTGCTCGCGATATAATCATAACAAGCAGCAGTTAAAGATGCCTGAGGTTTAGGTGTTCTATGTCAGATAATCGTGAAAGCTGGTCTGCGCGATCAGGCTTTATTTTAGCGGCGATTGGATCAGCCGTGGGTTTGGGGAATATTTGGCGTTTCCCTTATGTTGCTTATGAAAATGGTGGTGGTGCATTTTTAGTACCGTATTTGATTGCAATTTTTGCAGCGGGTTTGCCTTTATTATTCTTAGATTATGCAGTGGGGCATAAATTCCGAAAAGCACCGCCTACTGCATATAAAAAACTTATGAACAGTGAGGCATTAGGCTGGTGGCAAGTGATGGTGACACTCATCATCGGGATCTACTATGCCAGCGTATTGTCATGGGCCGGTAGTTACATGTATTACGCCATTGGACAACAATGGGGCTCAGATACGGAAAGCTTTTTCTTTAAAACCTATCTACAAAATGGTGATGGCTTAACATTTGGTTTTGTTCCGACTTTATTTGTTGGTTTAGTCATTGTTTGGGCTGTGGTGATGTTCATTCTCTATGGCGGTGTACGTCGTGGTGTAGAACTTGCCAATAAAATTTTTATGCCGTTATTGATCGTGTTATTTAGCATTTTAGTCATTCAAGCATTGCGTCTACCGGGTGCGGCAGAAGGCTTAAATGCATTCTTTACGCCAAACTGGGAAGCGATGACCGACTATAAAGTATGGTTAGCAGCCTTTGGTCATATCTTCTTCTCGTTATCGATTGGTTTCGGGATCATGTTGACCTATGCGTCTTACTTAAAAGCAAAAACCAACTTAACCGGTTCAGGTGTAGTCGTTGCATTAGCCAACTCATCATTTGAAATCTTAGCGGGTATTGGCGTCTTTGCAGCACTTGGTTTCATGGCACAAAGTTCAGGTGTACCTGTAAAAGAAGTAGTATCTGGTGGTATTGGTTTAGCCTTTATTGCCTTCCCGAAAATCATTTCGAGTATGGGGGCAGGCGGTGATTTGTTTGGCTTCTTGTTCTTTGCTTCGTTGGTGGTTGCAGGGATTACCTCTATGGTGAGTATCTTGCAAGTGCCAATTGCAGCGTTTCAAGACAAATTGGGTTGGTCAAAAAATAAAGCTGTGAGCATTATTGGTGGCGGTTCAGCAATCGTATCTACACTTTTATTCTCTACACAAAGTGCCATTACTTTTGTTGATATCATTGACTACTTTGCCAATAACATTGGGATCGTGGGTGGTGGTTTACTCTCTATTATTTTGGTGTCGTGGTTCCATCGTCCATTGATGAAACAATTACAAGAGCATGCAAATCAATACTCAAGTATCAAGTTGGGTCAAGGTTGGAATTTCTTATTGACCGTGATCACCCCAATTTCATTATTGGTTGCACTTGTATTGACGATTAAGGCTGTCGCAACTGAAGGTTATGGCGGTTATCCTGCAACGACACTTTGGTTGGTGGGTGGTTCGGTATTGGCCTTCTTTGTATTGGGTTCTGTTCTATTAAGCTTGTGTAAAGACAAAGGTCCAGAGGAGAATTAATATGAATACATCTGCAATGATCATGATGATTTTATCAATTGTTTTGCTATGGGGTGGTTTACTTTTAGCGACGATTCATTTGGTGAAAAATCCTGACGAAGCTGAAGATTAAATTTAGAATGACGAAAAAAATGCCCGATGAAATCATCGGGCATTTTTTATGATTGTTTACATCTAAAAAGGTGTTTATTGATTTAGGCCGTTTTTACTATACGGCAATAATAGAAGCCATCGCCATAACCCACTTTCGGGAAAAGTTGACGACCATGGATTTGTTCAACACCCCAATCCGCTTCAATTTTAATTTCTTGGGCATCGGCATGATTGGCAAAGAACTCAACCATTTGCTGTTCATTTTCAGCTTTTAAAATCGAGCATGTGATATAAAGCAGCGTGCCGCCGACTTTAAGCTGCTTCCACATGTTTTCCAAAATTTGTTTTTGTAACACTACAGTTTTTGCAATGTCGCCCGATTGACGTAGTAAACGTATATCAGGATGACGACGCATTACACCGACAGCAGTACATGGGGCATCGAGCACGATACAATCAGCAAGTTCAGGAGCAGTATAGGTGATGGCATCGGCAGTCTGAATTTCAACATGTTTACCATCGAGATCCAAACGATCAAGGTTTTCAACCACACGTTTTAGACGCTTTTCATCTTGATCCAGTGCAATGAGTTTCTTCGGTTGGAAAGTCTCTAAAATATGTGCGGTTTTACCACCCGGCGCAGCACAAGCATCAATCACAAATTTACCATCGAGATTTGGTAATAGTGTTGCACACAGTTGAGCATGTTCATCTTGTACCGAAAAACCACCTGCTTCAAAGCCCGGTAAACTTGGAATATGTAGGCTTTCGTCCATCACAATACCGACATTAGAGAGTTCACAGCGATGTGCATCGATGCCTTCATCTTCCAAAATATCAAGGTATTCGTCACGGCTGACTTGGCGTGTATTAACACGTAAAGTCAGTGGTGCAATTTGCTTAAGCTCATAGCTGAGCTCGTCAAATTGTTCGCCCCAGTCTTTTTTCAGGCGTTTGGTTAACCAACTTGGTAGATTTGTGGCTTGTTCAAGCACGTCGTAGAACTGTTCTGTTTCACGTGTTGCACGGCGCAAAATTGCGTTGATTAAGCCACTTAGACTTCCCATACCCAATTGTTTTGCAGCTTCCACCGTTTCAGAAATTGCAGCGTGAGCCGCGACACGGGTACACAATAATTGGTACAAACCAAGGTATAAACAGGTTTCAACCACTTGGTTATCTACTGGTTTAGACAGTAATGGTAAAGTCAGTTGTTTCAATGCGTACCATTGACGTAAACAACCGAGCACCAATTCGTGGAATAACGCACGGTCTTTATCAGACACAATATTCATTTGCTGCGCGAGGACAGATTGCAGCGATTGACCATTTTGGACAGCCAATAACGTCTTCACTACCTGAGCACGTAAATTAAGGTCTCGGGTCGAGGCGTTGGGAGATTGCTTCATTATAAAATTTGTCCAATAGTCAATTTTTGGGTTTGTAAAATTTGTACAGGGTTGAGTGGTTTAGCACCTGGCCATTGTAAAGAGGTCAAAATAATCACGCTGCCATTGGCACAGGCAACGTGTATGCCTTTTTTATCGATAGCGATGATTTCACCTGCTTGAGCATTCGGTGCTGAATCAGCAGAAAGTTCAGAATGCCAAACGCGTAAATTATTTTGCTCATCCAACTGAATGAATGCTACCGGCCACGGATTAAAGGCGCGAATGTTACGATCGATTTGTACAGCATCGATGGACCAATCAATTTTTGCTTCAGCTTTTGAAAGCTTATGTGCATAAACTGTTAATGCTTCGTCTTGGACTTCACGGCTGTCTAAATATTGCTGCAATGTTTGTTCAGTGTCTAAAACGGCAGCAATTGCAGTTGCACCTTGCTCTGCAAGTTTGTCATGCAAAGTTGCAGAGGTATCCGTTGCTTCAATCGGGCAGATGGTTTTATACATCATGTCGCCTGTATCGAGTCCGGCTGCCATTTTCATAATGGTGACACCTGTTTCAATATCACCTGTTGCGATGGCACGTTGAATCGGTGCTGCACCACGCCAACGTGGCAGCAATGAGCCATGAATATTCAGGCAGCCATATTTCGGGGTATCTAGCACCACTTGCGGCAAGATCAAACCATAGGCTGCAACCACCATAACATCGGCATTTAAGGCCTTTAATTCCGCTTGTGCGGCTAAACCTTCTTCAGTCGATGATTTGAAATGAAGGGGTTGGTAAACAGGAATATGGTGCTCTAAAGCCAATTGCTTTACGGCAGAAGCTGTGAGTTTTTGTCCACGTCCAGCTTTGCGGTCAGGTTGAGTGTATACCGCAACAATTTCATGTTGTGTGTTGAGCAAAGCAGCTAGTGCTGTTGCGGCAAATTCTGGCGTACCGGCAAAGATGATTTTCAAAATGAATGAACCGAATCTGTGTTGAATATGTGGATTATAGCAAATGATTAATGCGTAATTTAGAACATTAGAAATTGATTTTTGCAACTTTGAAGCTGTCCAAGCTCAATGATTTCATAACCCAAAATCGCAAATTTGCAATTTTTAAATAAATTATATTTATATAAAATTTAAAAATTATTCATGAAATTTTTGTATTGTGCAGCCTTTGATGGCGGTATAGTAGATTTCAGTTAAAAGATTTTTGTCGTCAAATCACTCGGTTTTATTTATAGACCCATCTGCCCAAATCTCAGCTTAAAAAGCCATCTTTAAAAACAATGGCTTGGTGTATGATAGGTTTAAAATTCGACTGATTTTACATCATTGTCAGTATGATTTAGCCAGAGTGAATCTGCAGGGTTCATTTCAAGCTCAAACTTTGTTGGAAATATAAAATGCCTGACTATCGTTCAAAAACATCGACACACGGAAGAAATATGGCGGGTGCGCGCGGCTTATGGCGTGCAACTGGTATGAAAGATGAAGACTTTGGTAAACCAATTATTGCCGTCGTGAACTCATTTACTCAATTTGTACCGGGTCACGTTCATCTTAAAGACCTTGGTCAACTCGTGGCGCGTCAAATTGAGCAAGCAGGCGGTGTAGCCAAAGAGTTCAATACCATTGCGGTTGATGACGGTATTGCGATGGGTCATGACGGTATGCTGTATTCATTGCCTTCACGTGACTTGATTGCAGACTCTGTTGAATACATGGTGAGCGCACACTGTGCCGATGCCATGGTATGTATTTCCAACTGTGACAAAATTACTCCAGGGATGTTGATGGCGGCAATGCGTTTGAACATTCCAGTGGTATTTGTCTCTGGTGGTCCAATGGAAGCGGGTAAAGTTAAAATCCGTGGTAACGACAAAGCCATCGACTTAATTGATGCCATGATTGTGGCTGCAGATGACAACTATACCGATGAAGAAGTAGCAGAATACGAACGCTCTGCATGCCCAACTTGTGGTTCATGCTCAGGTATGTTCACCGCAAACTCAATGAACTGCTTAACAGAAGCATTGGGCCTGTCTTTACCGGGTAATGGTTCTACGCTTGCAACCCATGCCAACCGTAAAAAATTATTTGAAAAAGCTGGTCAATTGATCGTAGAAATTACCAAACGTCACTACGAACAAGATGATTACAGCGTATTGCCACGTGAAATGGTGACCAAAGCCTCGTATGAAAATGCAATGACTTTAGACATCGCGATGGGTGGTTCAACCAATACCGTTCTACACTTGTTGGCTGCAGCCAATGAAGCTGGCGTTGATTTCACGATGGACGACATTGACCGTTTATCTCGTAAAGTGCCTGTACTCTGTAAAGTTGCACCTGCGAAAAACGACGTACATATGGAAGATGTACACCGTGCTGGCGGTATCATGTCCATTCTCGGTGAATTAGACCGTGCAGGCTTGCTCGATACTTCGGTTGGTACCGTTCATGAAGCTTCACTAAAAGATGCTTTAGATAAATGGGACATTATCCGTACTGAAAATGAAGACGTTTACCAATTCTTCCGTTCAGCGCCGGGCGGTGTACCAACGCAAACTGCATTCTCACAAGATCGATATTACCAACGACTAGATGGTGACCGTGAAAATGGCGTGATCCGTAATGCTGAACATGCGTTCTCGAAAGACGGTGGCTTAGCTGTGCTTTACGGCAACATTGCGCTCGATGGTTGTATCGTAAAAACTGCGGGTGTAGATGATTCAATCTTGAAATTCAACGGTACTGCACGTGTGTTTGAAAGCCAAGATTCAGCAGTAGAGGCGATCTTGGGTAATGAAATCAAAGCCGGTGATGTGGTTGTGATTCGCTATGAAGGCCCACGTGGTGGTCCGGGTATGCAAGAAATGTTGTACCCAACCAGCTACTTAAAATCGAAAGGTCTAGGCAAAGAATGTGCGTTATTGACTGACGGTCGTTTCTCTGGCGGTTCATCAGGCCTTTCTATTGGTCACGTGTCTCCAGAAGCAGCAGAAGGCGGTGCAATTGGTTTGGTGGAAGATGGCGATTTAATCGAAATTGATATTCCAAACCGTACCATCAACCTTGCTGTTGATGAAGCAACCATGGCCGCTCGCCGTGCAGCGCAAGAAGCCAAAGGTTGGCATCCAGTTGAAGAGCGTCCACGCAAAATTTCGAAAGCATTGAAAGCGTATGCAATGCATACCACGAGTGCGGCGAAAGGCGCAGTACGTGAAATCTAAGCTTTAGATGTTTAATTAAAAAGCACTCCACATGGGGTGCTTTTTTAATTTACATCTACATAACTTGCATTGGATACGAGGAAATGTCATCCGCAACTGTCTGAGGCAAACGGTAATTTAAAAGTGAATGTTTCTGCGATCATTTTTTTAGTTGCAAACAGTTGCCGAGTTTTGCGGATGACAAATGGTTTTGGTTACTTTTGCCGAAACAAAAGTAACATACGAGCTCCGAAAATTTGCTTTGATAGAGATAAGACTCCGTTATAACCAGCTTTTTAATGAAATAATGAGCAATTATTATTTATTTTAAAACTCTTGATCTGATTGAAAATAGAACCAAAGATCACAGCCTTGGATAGTAGCTGTAAAATATATGGCTTTTTGTAGGCATTCCCTTACTTTTTAAAGGAGAGGGCTAGGGAGAGGATTCAAGTGAAAATCCTCCCTTTATTCAAATCTTCTCATACGCTTTATATAGCTTTGCCATGTGATTGAAAAGTGTTGAATACACTAAAAACTTTTTTTGAGATCTAATTTCTTTTACATGCTGAGCGCTTTCTATACAATAAATTTAAAAGAATCCGCCAAGGCTGAAGCCAAAATCAGCCATCGCCAAGGAAGAACAATGAGTAAAAATAATATTCGCGAACATTCCGCTCCTGTTTATGAAGGTATCGAAAATGCGCCTGCACGTTCCATGATGCGTGCAACAGGTTTCCAAGATGCAGACTTTAAGCGCCCATTTATAGGTATTGCCTCGACTTGGGCCAATGTCACGCCGTGTAATATGCATATTGATGGATTGGCGCGTGAAGCTGAAAACGGGGTCAATGCTGCAGGTGGAAAAGGTATTATTTTCAATACCATTACTATTTCTGACGGCATTTCCAACGGTACAGAAGGCATGAAATATTCTCTGCTGTCGCGGGAAATCATTGCCGACTCTATAGAAGCTGTGGTGGGCTGTCAGGCCTATGATGGGGTGATTGCTATAGGCGGCTGCGACAAGAACATGCCGGGCTGCATTATGGGCTTGGCACGTTTAAATCGTCCGGGCCTATTTATTTATGGCGGCACCATTAAACCCGGAGCAGGTCATACCGACATGATCTCGGTATTTGAGGCGGTAGGCCAGCATGCCAAAGGCGAGATTAATGAAATTCAAGTGAAGCAGATTGAAGAAGTCGCGCTGCCGGGGCCGGGTTCGTGCGGCGGTATGTATACGGCCAATTCGATGGCTTCAGCGATTGAAGCCTTAGGCATGAGCTTGCCAGGTTCATCGGCGCAGGAAGCAGTTTCAGCAGATAAAATTGAAGATTGCCAACGCGCAGGTGAAGCCGTGATGAACCTGCTGCGTCTCGATATTAAGCCGCGCGACATTATGACCAAAGCCGCTTTTGAAAACTCGATTAAAGTGCTGATTGCTTTAGGCGGGTCAACCAATGGCGTACTGCATTTGATTGCTATGGCGCATACCGCAGGCGTGGAACTGTCTTTGGATGATTTTGTGCGTATTGGCAAAGATATTCCTGTGGTGGCCGATGTGCGCCCATCGGGTCAATATTTAATGTCGGAACTGATTGCCATTGGCGGCATTCAGCCGCTCATGAAACGCATGCTGGATGCCGGCATGCTCGACGGTTCTTGCCTCACCGTTACGGGCAAAACTTTGGCGGAAAACTTAGCCGATGTAGAGGATTATCCTGAAGGACAGCAAATTATTTTGCCGTTTGATGCGCCAATTAAAAAGGATTCACATTTGGTGGTACTCAAAGGAAATTTGTCGCCGACGGGTGCAGTGGCTAAAATTACCGGTAAAGAAGGGCTGTATTTTGAGGGGCCTGCGCGGGTATTTGAGGGTGAGCAGGGTGCCATGCGCGGTATTTTAGATGGCGAAGTACAAGAAGGTGAAGTGGTGGTGATCCGCGGTGTTGGGCCGAAAGGCGGGCCGGGTATGCCGGAAATGTTAAAACCGACTTCAGCGATTATTGGTAAAGGTCTAGGCCAATCTGTTGCACTGTTGACTGATGGGCGTTTCTCGGGCGGCAGCCATGGTTTTGTGATTGGGCATGTGACACCAGAAGCCTATGAAGGAGGTCCAATTGGCTTGGTTAAAAACGGCGATAAAATTTCAATTAACGCTGAAACCCGTGAAATGACTTGGCATGTGGCTGAGGATGAAATTGCTGCACGTCGCGCGGCCTGGGTCAAACCGAAACCAAACTATACCCACGGCGCTTTGGCTAAATTTGCCAAGTTGACCTCTGGTGCGGAAAAAGGTGCGGTGACTGACCTAAATCTAGACGTCTAATCCATTGTTAAACATTGAACATTCAGCCCTGACTTGATATAAGTTTTGCACAAGGCTTATATCTCATTTAAAACAGCTTCATAATAGAAGTTGAATTTTAAGCATGTGCTGGCAGGTTCGGTACAATTCATCATTTTGAGGCAAAAAACGCATGTCACTGTTACGCCGTTGGTTCGATCCAATCCGATCGAGTTGGTTTTATCAGAAACCGACCCGACAAGCGGTGTTACCCACGGAACAAGGTCTGAGTGTTTATCTTCGACTGGATGATGTTTATAGCTATTTGGCTGCGCAGCAACTGCCTCAATTAGAAGAAATTCTCAGTGATGAAATTAAACCACTGAAAGTGATTATTTGTCGTCAGAGTGCTGAACCTCCTAATCAAATGTCATCGATAGAATGGCAACAATATTGTCTGAATGATGCCCAAATTTTAGCGCGGCAGCATCGTTTTAGTTTTCATGAAACACCTGAACAACCGACCGCCGAAGCTTTAGAACAAGCCGAAATTATTCTAAAAAATACGCCATTACGCGGCCAAGATTTTCTTTATTTACTTGAAGATGTGTTCCACATGCTGTGGCAAAAGCAGTATGGCAAGCTGAGAACACTGTATGCGATGGCCAGCCGTCATCATAAAGCTCAAGATTTTCCTGAACGTATCTTTACCGATACCCCGATTTTATCGGGCTATTTTGAGTTTGGTGAACGTAAGTACCATGCTGTAGATGATTTACTGCGTTTAACGCGCCGTTTAAAACAACAAAAACTCCTGACAGATAACCCGATCTTTATGATCAATCATATTGAATGGCGTGAGCACCTGATCAGTGATGCAGAAGAGTTGAATGAAATTCAGGGACTCGATCCTGAGCTTGATCTCTACATCGCGATGGAAGATCCGATATCATGGTTATTGCTAGCCTATATTCGTGAGGAATTGGCGGACTATTACAATATCCAGTTGAATGTGTATCCATTGTCGTATCACGGTCGAGATTTGTTTGACTGGAGTTTGGCAACACGTCTGTCTAAACGTACAGAAGTTAAGTTCACGCCATTTTGCCGACCTACAGAAGCTGCGACTTTAGCTATGTCACAGCTGTACTACAGTGCGCCTGAAGAGCAGCGTATTGATGTGATGTATCGCATTTTGGAAGCAGTATGGACCAAAGGGCGTGATTTATCCTTCAAAGCACATTTTCAGGCTTTACAGTATGAGTTAGAGATTTCTGAACTGAGCACTGAGGATATTGCTGAAAAATTAAAAGAAAATGATATGCACTGTGAGATGAAGTCACAGCCCGATTTTCCTGTTTTAGAATTACGTATTGCAGGTCAAAGCTATGTATTTAATAGTTTATATCGCGTTTGGATGATTGAAAGTATTTTCAGTAATGTGTTAGAAGAGAAGTATAAAAGTGAAAACACCGCTGAAAGTGAAGCCAGAGAAGATGAAGAAAGAAAAAGTTGAGTCATTAGAGCAAGCCCGCGCACAGATTGATGTGATTGATCAGGGAATTATTGAGCTCATTGCTGCACGTCAGTTTTATGTCGATCAAGCGGTGCGTTTTAAGCGTTCAGTACAGGATGTTCAATCACCAGAACGTGTCGAAGCGGTGATTAGTAAAATTCGTCTACAAGCCACAGAGCACGGTGTAAATGCAGATATTGTGGAACGTTTATACCGCGATATGATTCAGCATTTTATTCAACGTGAGTTGAAAGAGATTCGACCGTAATTTTTAGTTTTTGAGATTAGATCAAATTTATTAATGTTCTTTTTTAATATCACCAACTGAAAAATAATGATTTGATTTACATTTTGAAATTTTATTAATTTTTTTATTTGTTATTCTTTATCCAATTAGGCTTTGTTGCACAAAGATTTCATAACTATATGATTTTAAAGGTTTTGATTATTTTTTGATCCAAAATTAAATTTATTTAAATCAGATGCTTACATATTTATGCAACAAAGCCAGTTACCTCTAAAAAACAAATTAGGATATATTGGCGTAAATGGTATTCTTTCAGATCCTGATACTAAATTAGATGCGAATGGAAAATTCTTTATTCCTGCTAAAACTGAAAAATACTATTTAAAGAAACCTCCAGTAGATTATGCTAATAGTACAGGAGATTTATTTTTTTCATTCCCTAATTATCAAACAAAAAGAATTGAATATGCTGACCTCTATGTAGATCAAGTTGCCGAAGATAGGGCAGGCTTTGACCATCTTAATAAAATTGATGTGGGAATTATCTACTTAGATCCTGAATAAATAGATAGTCGTTTGATCCTAGACAAAATAATGGGCACATTTTCCCTCTAAAGATAAAGTAAGGTTAACTTTAGAGATATAAAAATAGCTAAACGCTGTAGTCTAAAAATATAAACAAGCTAATTATTATGCGCTTTCAAACTCACACGAGTCTGTAGTTTCAATCGCCCATAAATTAGGTGTAGGGTATCAACCTTAGATAACTGGATTTGCTAAGCTAATCCAGTTGGTTCAAGCAAACGTCAACTTCCAGCAAGACAACAGTGTATTCTAGACTTAGAAAAAGACGTCAAGCAGCTCAGGGAAGCTAATGCTTTCGTGTTTGAATATATTGAAATTTACTACAATTGAATCAGAAGGCATTCTGCAATTGGCAAGTTAAGTCCTGAAGCCTTTGAACAGAAATATTTTAAGAATTTAGAGGGATCTGTTGTCCACGATACTGTCTAGGATCATTTCTTAGCTTTAAAACTCATGTCTTAACCTTAAACTCTGTATCGAGAAAAGTTTGATGAAGCATTTTTTTATTTTCTTAACCATTTTGATATTCGGTAGTACTGCTTGTTCGTCTGAGAAAATTAGTTTGAATCAGAATGAAGTTAAAGAAGCTCAAAAAAAAGAATCAATTTCAACGCTGTCTAAAGAAGATACAGCTATAATAAATGATTATAAAAATACTATTAATAAACTTAATCTGAGAGATAAAGAAAACGCAGATAAAGTAATGAAAGATAGTTTGTCTGAAATAAAAAAGATCACGAATGATCAAGAACGACAAAAGATTGAAATGCAAATCTACTTAGCAACAGGCATGTATGAAGAGGCTTATAATCTTAATCATAAAATGTTAAATGACTCTTTCAGTCAGGAACTTTTAGTGACTCAGTGTGAGTTAAGCTATTATGCTAAAAGATCGAAAGATGAATATGAAAAATGTTATTCCGATTTAGCATTGATTTTAAAAGAAGAATTAAGGAAAGTATCAAAAAATGACCCTCAGTATATTTATGGTGAGTGGGGCTATTTGCTATCAATGTATAAATCTGGGAACGTTGAATATAAAAATAAAATAAAAAAATTTATTGATTCAATTCAAGATGAAACGGTGAAATATCAATTCGAAAGTTCTTATGAATTAGCTGAAGAGCAAAAGAGTAGTTATTACAGTAATTAAAATAAATAAGTTGTAATTCCTTTTTTATTGAATCCAACTACCTTGTCTATAGCTGATTTCAAGCACAGCCTCAATTTTTCATTGAGGCTCTATTCCAAAAACACTGATTTTTCAAAGCGCCTGAATTGCATAGCATAGAACCAATTCTTCAGCGAGTTTCGCCATGATTTGGTTTGTCATCACAGTTTTTGCAATCGCAGGTCTAATTAAAGGCACGATTGGGTTAGGCCTGCCTGCGGTATCGATGGGCTTACTCACCATGGTGATCAGTCCATTTCAGGCAGCCACGTTATTAATCATTCCATCTATGGTCACCAACTTTTGGCAACTATTTGCTGAAGGGCAGGTGCTGCGACTAATTCAACGCTTTTGGCCCTTGTTACTTGGGATTATCGTCGGTTCAATTTGGAGTATTTTTCCAACTTTAGGACATGGTGAATTTAAAAGTGAAGCTTTACTGGGGGGCATGTTGGCACTATACGGACTGTATGGGCTTTGTGCGAAAAGCTTGCCGAACTTTGCACCACATGAAAAATGGCTATCTCCAATGATCGGTTATCTCGGTGGAGCGCTGACTGTAGCCACAGGTGTGGTGGTGATCCCGGTAGTACCATATTTGCAAGGTTTGCAGCTCAAACGCGATGATCTTGTACAGTCACTCGGTTTGGCCTTTACCACATCAACCATTTGTTTGGCAGTGTTCTTACAGCAAAATCCTGTGGAAGATCTTCCGATTGATTATGCCATGTCAGCCATGGCACTGATTCCTGCGCTCATTGGTATGTGGGCAGGGAAAAAAATCCGTTACCGCATTCCAGAACAAAAATTCCGTAAGGTGTTTTTTATCGGGTTGATTGCCCTCGGTGGCTATATGATGCTGCACCAGTTTGGCGTGATTTAAAGCCTAGACTTGGCCATCTAAAGTAGATTTTTGTGACACTAGAAACCGACTAAAATGCTGATAATTTAAGGGTAAATCATCAAAATTACGTGCGGTAAGGAGCAGTTTTCGATTGGCCCAGTCACCGCTGAGCTCAACTTGTGCAAAGGCATACAAACTGATTAATCGTTGGGCCGCACGTTTTGGCATGATGGCAACGCCCACACCATTCGCTATCACTTGCGCGATCGCGGCAAAATTCGGCAAACGCAGCCGATACTGAATTTCACAGCCGAATAATTTGGCTTGTGCCTCAATCGATTGTTGCAAGGAATGATATTGCATCAAACCGACAAAGGGATAATTTAAAATCTCTGCGGGTTTGACGCTAGATATCGAGGCCAATTCATGAGTTATAGGACAAATCAGCACCAACGGATCATCTGCAAACTCAAGTGTTTGTAACTTTTCGGATTTAAAGAAACCCGAAATTAGACCTAGTTGTGCATTGCCTTGTTCAATCGCTGCAATGATGTCTTTAGACTCGGCTTCATGCAGCTCAATTTGTGTATTGGGATTTTCCAGCAAATAGCGTGGCAGCAAAACCGGCAAATATTCACTTTGTGCAGATGAATTACACCATAAGGTCATATTGGAACTCAGCCCATGGGCAAAGGACAGCATTGCGTGTTCTAATTGTTGCCCCTCATGCAAGATGCGCTGCGCATGTTCAACCAAGGTTTGACCGGCAAGGGTTAGTTTGACCCCTTTGGCATGGCGAGTGAACAGGGTCGTGCGGTAATGCTGTTCGAGTTTTTTAATTCGTTCACTGGCTGCTTGTAGCGAGATGGCAGAACGAGCAGCGCCTTTGGTCAGACTACCGCTGTCAACAATGTGCAGTACCAATTGAAGGTCGAACAAATCCAGTCGCATACGGTGTATTCCTTGGCTAATGCCTTATCTTACCGAAAGAGTAGCTATAAAAAAAAGCGACCTTTCGGCCGCTTTTCAAATGAATGTTGTATTCTTTTTTAAATGTCTTGGGGCTTATTCTGATTTGTCGCCCAAGCTAAAGAACCAGTTCAAAATCAACGCTGCAAATGTAGCAGTACCAATACCACCTAAGTTGAAGTTACCAAATTGAAGTGCAAAGTCACCTGTACCTAAAATAATCGTGACTGCTGCCACCATCAGGTTTTTATTTTTTGAGAAATCGACTTTGTTTTCAATCCAGATTTTCGCACCTGCAATGGTAATTAGACCAAATACAACAATCGATGCACCTGTCAAAATGGCTTGCGGAATAGTATGAATAATCGCACCAAACTTTGGAGAAAGACCAAGGAAGATGGCGAATACACCCGCAAATACAAATACGATGGTCGAGTAAACACGTGTTACCGCCATCACACCAATATTTTCGCCATAGGTTGTCATACCCGGACCGCCGACACCGCCTGAAAGTGTGGTTGCAACACCATCTGCAACGAAGGCTTTACCAATGTGCGGATCGAGATTTTCACCTGTCATCGCGCCCACAGCTTTAATGTGACCTAAGTTTTCAGCCACCAAAATCAAAGCAATCGGTGCAATGATCAGCATGGCATTGAAATCAAAAACAGGCGAATGGAATTGAGGAACACCAAACCAAGCTGCATCTTGTACTGGAACGAAGTTGATTGGTGTGCCATGACCCATGACATTGGAAATGATGTAATACACCAAGTAAGCGAGTAGAAGGCCAACTAAGAGTAATAGACGTTGTAATAAACCTTTGGTGAACACAGCAATTGAACCCATACATAGTACGGTTACTAAAGCCATCCACATATTAAAGTTATTACCGGCAACCCCTTTAATGGTCACTGGGGCAAGGTTGAGACCAATGATCATCACCACTGCACCTGTCACTACAGGTGGCATGAGTTTTTCAATCCAACGGGTACCCGTTGCCATCACGATAAAACCAAAAATGGCATATAAAATACCGCAGGCCATAATCCCGCCAGCAGCCATCGCGATATTGGCATTTGGCGCGCCAGTACCTGACGCTGCATAACCTGTTGCGGCAATGACCACACCAATAAAGGCAAAGCTTGAGCCCAGATAACTTGGTACACGACCACCAGTCATAAAGAAGAACAAGATGGTACAGATGCCCGACATTAAAATTGCAAGATTGGCATCAAAACCCATCAAGAATGGTGCAAGAACCGTTGCACCAAACATTGCAAAGGCATGCTGTATCCCCAATACAACACTTTGCACAGGCGGAAGATACTCATTGGTACCGACAGGACGTGCATCAATATTGCCTTCGTATGGGCGCCATTTGGGAAACCAATTGGACATAAAATGAGCACTCAAAAGATAAATTGTGCACATCATACTCTTGTTTTTTAGAAGATTTAATTACTTTTAAAAATATTTTGTTCAAATTAATTACCTGACTTTACATGTATTTTTACCAAGTGGTAAAAGTTTTTTATATGTAAAATTAATGTTAAATCATGTAATTAATCATTGTTGGTTTTTTATCTTAGTTCATAAATTTTTCTTATTTTATATATTCCTAAACAATTTAAAGCTAAAGTGATTGCTTAAAAAAAAGCACATCCATGGATGTGCTTCGTTTGGGGTTGGAAGTTTTAGCCAGTGTTACGCAAACCTGCCGCAATACCCGCGATACTGACCATCAACGCATGGTCGACTGGGGTATTTTCAGCCTGACGCTCGGCAAGGTAAGCACGGCGGCGTTTCATTAGCTCGGCTTGCAGTAAATGAAGCGGCAATAAATAAGGCTTACGCACTTTCATGGATTGGTCGAGCACATCGTTACTGCTGAGTAATTTCGATTCACCTTTGAGTGCTAATAGCGTTTGTACCGCATCACGTAAACGCTGACGTAACTCTTCGCCCAACTGTTTGAGGTCTGCATCATTCGTCAGATGAGACTCATAATACAGCGCCACATGACCATCAGCCTTAGACAAGACCATTTCCAACATATCAATCAGGGTTTGGAAATAAGGCCATTGCTCTAACATTTCTTCGAGTGTCTGCTTTTGACCTTGATCAATCACTTGATTAATCGCAGCACCAGTACCTAGCCAAGCAGGAAGCATCAAACGGATTTGCGTCCATGCGAACACCCAAGGAATCGCACGTAAAGACTCAATCCCACCGCTAACTTTACGTTTGGCTGGGCGTGAGCCGAGCGGTAACATTTGTAGTTCCAGTTCTGGCGTTACAGTCCGTAGGTATTTTACAAAATGCGGATTTTCACGCACGGTTTGACGATATACCTGTACCGACAGATCCGTCATGCTGTGCATGAGCTGACGCCATTCCTGTTTCGGTTCAGGCGGTGGTAATAAGGTCGCTTCTAAGGTCGCTGCGGTGTAAATTTCTAAGTTTTGTAAGGCAATGCCTTCTAATCCAAACTTGAAGCGAATCATTTCCCCTTGTTCTGTGACACGGATCGCCCCTGAAATGGAGCCTGGTGGCTGTGAAAATAGGGCTTGCTGTGTCGGCGCTCCACCACGGCTGATTGAACCGCCACGGCCATGGAATAATGTCAGTTGTACATCATGTTTTTTCGCAACCGCAGTTAATTCTTCCTGTGCACGATACTGCGCCCAGTTTGCCGACATAAAGCCCGCATCTTTGGCTGAGTCTGAATAGCCAATCATCACCTCGTGTTTACCCTGAATATGCTGCTTATACCAATGCATATTAAATAGGGTATTCATGGTACGGGCTGCACCATCCAAATCTTTTAGAGTTTCAAACAGTGGCACGACACGTAGCGCTTGTTTGATGCCGGCTTCTTTTTGCAATAACAATACGGCCAAGACATCGCTCGGATGTTCTGCCATGGAAATAATATAAGCCCCTAAACTTTCGGGTGGCTGTTCTGCCAAAGTGCGCATGGTTGCAAAGACTTCTTGTACATCTGGATGTTCAATCAGGCTTTGTTTCGGTTCATTTAAAAACTTCGGTAGCAGTGGTCGTTTGCTTTGCAGTTCCTGAATCAAGAAGTTTTGACGGGCTTGCTCCGTCCATGTTTCAAAATTGCCTAAACCTAAATATTCAGTAATGGCAGAAATCGCTTGGCGATGACGAGTCGACTCCTGACGAATATCGAGTTTGAGTAATTCGATACCGAAGCAATTCACTCGATGAATAAAGTCGAGTAACTGACCATTGGCAATTTCAGGTAAACCGCTGTCAATCAGTGAACGGTAGCAAACCAATAGTGGATCGAGCAGCTCATGGCGGCTTTTAATGACTTGGCTATCGTCAGCATCTTCACCACGGAGTTTCAGTGCCAACCAGTGACGAGTGGCTTTGAGGCGTTCACGCGCATCACGTAGATATTCACGATACGGTTCAGGGTGGAAATGACCCAAGGCATCACTAAGCTCTTTGCTGCATTCTTGAATCGAAAGTTCCCAACGCAGGTCTTCGATATCGCGTAAATACAGGTCGGCAGCTTTCCAACGTGAAAGCCACAGCACCTCTTGAGTAATATTATGGGTGACGTTTGGGTTACCATCACGGTCACCGCCCATCCATGACGCAAAGCGCACAGGGGCAACATTTAAAGGCAAGGTCTTGCCACAATGATCTTGAACCATGCCATCCAATTCACGCATGAATTTGGGTACAGCATTCCACAGGGTCTGTTCAATGGTCGTGAAGCCCCATTTAGCTTCGTCGACAGGCGTCGGGCGATGTTGACGAATTTCATCCGTTTGCCATGCCGAGCAAATCAGTTGTTTTAAATCATCCAGTACGGCTTTGCGTTCGCGTGGCGTAAGTTTTTGTTGATCCATTTTAAACAGGCAATCATTAATACCATCATATTTTTGGATCAAGGTACGGCGGCTGACTTCGGTTGGATGTGCAGTCAGGACCAATTCAATTTTTAATTCACAAATTTGTTGGAACAGTTGGTCCGAACTGATGTTATTGCTTTTAAATTTTTCAAATAAATGATCGAGTGGATTCGGTGAAGGTGCTTGCTCATCAAACTCACTTTGGCGACGGCTGCGCACCACATTGTACTGTTCGGCAATATTGGCAAAGTTGAGAAAGTGCGTAAATGCACGGGTCAGTGGCAGAATTTCTTCATCTTTTAAATTTAAAAATAATTGTTCTAACTGTTTTTCAGCTTTAACTTGTCCATCGCGCGCGCCTTTAGACAAAGCACGAATTTGCTCTACCTGATTAAACAAATCTTGTCCTGCATGCTGCTTTAGGGTTTCACCTAATAAATTGCCCAGTAAGCGCACGTCTTCACGTAATGGAGCATCAATTTGTTGAATCATTTGTTATTTCTCCGCGTATTCCTGTCTCGACTATACCCCGAAAGTGCTGTGGCAAAAGGGGGGTACAGACAAAAGTCGGATGACTTTTCTAGGTAAATGAGCAGTAGCTATGCCATTTGTTTCAGTTTAGCCTTGAAATATTTCAGAAAATGCTTAGCTCTGTGTGCCGAGTTGATATTTCAGCATAAAGATGTCGATGGCAGAGTGAATAATGGCCTGTCGCTCTGCTGTTTCAGGTACTGGGCGCATGCCCAATAAGACTTCTTGATGGCGTAGTCCCATCAGTAGCGACACAATCAGTTCAGTTTGTCGGGCAGGGTGATCCTGCTGAATGAAATTTAAAGCTGCTGCATCTTGAAAAAAGTTTTCCCAGACTTGGCGCATTTTTAAATGTGAGGCACGGAAAAACTGTTCCACCAAAGGACTGTGTTCGGCAGCCAACTCCAAAAGTAATAAATCCAGTTTAATGGCTTCAGGCAAATTCATGATGTTCAGCCCCAACTCACAAATTTCAACGAAAGCCTGCATAAAATGACTTTCGCTGTGCAGATGTCGCGGGCGGGTATTCAAAATATATTCACAGGTATCTTCAATTGCACTGGTAAATAAGGTGGCTTTGTCCTGAAAATGGTTATAGATGGTCAGTTTGGTGACTGCTGCATGTTGGGCAATCTGATTCATGCTGCAACCGTGATAGCCCATTTCTAAAAATAATTGTTTTGCAGACTCTAAAATCCGTTGTCGTTTTTCTAAGTCTTTCGGGCGGCCGACATTCATTTGCTGAAAAAATTCCAAAAAAGGCGAAAAGGTCATTGATTTAGGATAATTAATCTAATTAATGTACCGCATGGTTTATTAATTAAAAAATAACCAAATTAATTGAATAATATTCTGCCCTAAAAAAGACTTTTTATTAAGAGCGAACTTCATGAGTACGATTAAGACCACAGTTGTCAGCATGATTATCGTTTGCAGTGTGACCTTATGGGGATGCAGCAAGGATAAAGCCCAAACGGAACAGGAAGTGCCATTTGTGATGGTGACTCAGCCGGGCGCCACACATTTTGAACAAAAAAGTTATGCGGGCGATGTACAAGCACGCCAGCAAACAGCTTTAGCTTTTCGGGTTGGCGGCCAAATCACTGAGCGCTATGTCGATGTTGGAGACCAAGTCCGAGTCGGGCAAGTCTTGGCAAAATTAGACATCAAAGATGCACAGTTGCAACTGAATGCAGCACAAGCACAGCTTGAAAGTGCGCGTTCCGCTGCACAGATTGCTGAAGATGAACTAAAACGCTTTAAGCAATTATTGCCAGTCAATGCTGTGAGTCGTTCGCAGTACGATGCGGTGGAAAACCAATATAAAGCGGCACAGTCGAACTTAAAGCAAGCCCAATCAAATTATGATGTGAGTCGTAATCAGACCGGTTATAACCAATTAATTGCCAATAAAAATGGGGTCATTACTGAGCGTAATATTGAGATTGGTCAAGTGATTGCAGCAGGACAACCGGCATTTCAATTGGCGATTGCAGGTGAACGTGAAGTGGTCATTGGTGTGCCTGAACAAGCGGTTGCTGAAATTAAAACGGGGCAGGATGCATGGGTCACCTTGTGGTCGAAACCACAGGAAAAATTTGCAGGCTATGTACGTGAAATTAGTCCTGCTGCCGATCAGTCTCGTACTTATAGTGTCAAAGTGGCATTACGTGAAGGCAATAGTGCCATTCAACTGGGGCAAAGTGCACGGGTATTTTTAACCAAAGCACAGCAGAATGTTTTGCATGTGCCGTTATCGAGTGTGTCTGCGAGTGGTCAGCAGGCGTATGTGATGGTGGTCAATGCAGATAATACGGTACGTAAAGTTCCAGTAACTTTAGGCGAATACGGACGTGACAGCGTGCCCGTACTTAGTGGTCTGCAAGCAGGGGATTTTGTGGTGGTTGGCGGCGTGCATTTGCTCCGCGAAAAACAAAAAATACAACCTGTTGATCGTGAAAATCGAGCGGTACACATTCAGGCAGGAGTTAAATAATGAATTTTAACTTGTCTGAGTGGGCACTAAAAAATAAAGGCTTAATCCTTTATTTTATGATTCTACTGGGCATCGTTGGGATATTTTCTTATTCCAAATTGTCGCAGAGTGAAGACCCGCCATTTACCTTTAAAGTCATGGTGATTCAAACCTATTGGCCTGGTGCAACAGCCAAAGAAGTATCAATGCAGGTCACCGATCGAATTGAAAAAGAACTGATGACCACGGGGCAGTATGAACGCATCATGGCGTATTCACGTCCGGGTGAATCCATGGTGACCTTTGTGGCCAAGGACAGTTTACGTTCGCAGCAAGTCCCCGATGTTTGGTACACCGTGCGTAAAAAGGTCAATGATATTCGCCATCAATTGCCATCTGGGGTGCAAGGTCCTTTCTTTAATGATGAGTTTGGTGACACCTTTGGTAATATCTATGTGCTGACCGGCAAAGACTTTGACTATGCCATCATGAAGGAATATGCCGACCGTTTACAGCTCCAGTTACAACGGGTCAAAGACGTTGCGAAAGTGGATTTAATTGGTCTACAAGATCAAAAAGTTTGGATTGAAATTTCCAACACCAAAGCCACACAAATGGGCATACCCGTGACGGCGATTCAACAAGCCTTGCAGCAGCAAAACACAGTTGCCAGTGCCGGCTTTTTTGAAACCAATTCAGACCGGATTCAAGTGCGTGTCAGCGGCAATTTACAAAACATTGATGAACTGCGTCAGATGCCCTTATTGGTGAATGGTCGAACGATTCAATTGGGTGATGTGGCTGATGTACATCGTGGCTTTAGTGATCCACCACAGCCGCGTATGCGTTTTATGGGCGAAAATGGTTTAGGCATTGCCGTGTCGATGCGTAAAGGTGGCGACATTCTGGCTTTGGGTAAAAACCTAGAAACAGAATTTGCCCGCTTGCAAAAAACTTTGCCCTTGGGTATGGAACTGAAAAAAGTTTCTGATCAGCCTGTAGCCGTGAAGCGCAGCGTCAATGAGTTTATGAAAGTCCTCGCTGAGGCGGTGATTATCGTCCTATTGGTGAGCTTCTTCTCCTTGGGTTTCCGTACGGGATTGGTTGTGGCATTTTCCATTCCATTGGTCTTGGCCATGACTTTTGCTGGCATGCAGATGTTTGATGTTGGGTTGCACAAGATTTCTTTGGGGGCATTGATTCTCGCACTCGGTTTATTGGTGGATGATGCGATTATTGCCGTCGAAATGATGGCGATCAAAATGGAACAGGGCTATAGCCGGTTACAAGCCGCCGGACATGCATGGCGGACCACTGCATTTCCAATGCTGACAGGCACACTGATTACTGCGGCTGGCTTTTTGCCGATTGCCACAGCCGCATCGAGCACAGGCGAATATACCCGCTCGATTTTCCAAGTGGTCACCATTGCATTGGTGGTGTCATGGTTTGCAGCAGTACTGTTTGTTCCCTATCTAGGGGATAAATTACTACCCGATTTCAACAAAGACTTAGTACAAAAATCCCCGTGGTATCAGCGCCTGTGGGCACGTTTACGTAAGCAGCCCGAACCTCAGCCGATGGTACATCATGCCGGCGAACATCATGATCCTTATCCGTCTCCGTTTTATCAACGTTTCCGTGGTTGGGTCGACACTTGTGTGACCTATCGCAAGACGGTGATTGCCGCGACGGTTGGCATTTTTGTGTTATCGATTTTAATGTTTAAAACCGTACCACAGCAGTTCTTCCCACCGTCAAACCGTGCTGAAATTTTAGTGGATTTAAAGCTTGAGGAAGGCGCCTCACTGAAGGCCACAGAAGCGGCCGTAAAAAAAGTCGAAGCGTTCTTGTCGAAAAAACAAGGCATTGATAATTTTGTGGCTTATGTGGGGACAGGTTCGCCGCGGTTTTATTTACCTCTAGATCAACAGCTACCTCAAGCCAGTTTTGCTCAGTTTGTGGTATTGGCTTCATCTTTAGATGATCGCAATGAGATCCGCCAGTCATTAGCAGAAGAAATTCGTAAGCTTTTACCTGAAGTACGTACTCGGGTTTCACTTTTAGAAAATGGTCCACCCGTGGGTTATCCATTGCAGTTTCGCGTGTCGGGTGAAGATCTAAGCTTGGTGCGTGAGTGGGCACAACGGGTGTCTGCAAAAGTCAGTGAAAACCCGAACACCACCAATGTGCATTTGGATTGGGGTGAGCCAAGCAAAGTCATTAAACTGGACATCGACCAAGATCGCGCACGTCAAATGGGGGTTTCCAGTCTAGATCTGTCCAATTTCCTGAATAGTTCAATCAGTGGTGCAGTGATTAATCAGTATCGTGAGAAACGAGAGCTGATTGAAATTCGGATGCGTGGTGATCAAGCCGAGCGATTGGATGTCGGTTCGCTCAGCAGTTTGGCAGTACCGACCAGCAATGGTGGTTCAGTGCCATTGGCGCAGATTGCGAAAATTGAGTATAGCTTTGAAGAAGGTTTGATTTGGCATCGTAACCGTTTACCGACCATTACTGTGCGCGCGGATATTCGCAGTAAATTGCAACCTGCAACGGTGGTGGGTGAGTTAAAAGATTCATTTGATCAGTTACGTGCAGAGATGCCGAATGGATATCTACTCGAAGTAGGCGGCACTGTGGAAGAGTCAGCACGAGGCCAAACTTCTGTAAATGCAGGCATGCCATTATTTCTCGCAGTTGTCATGACTTTGTTGATGATTCAATTACGCAGCATGTCACGGGCGATGATCGTATTTTTAACAGCACCTTTGGGTATTATTGGCGTGGTGTTATTCCTGTTATTGTTCAATAAACCCTTTGGTTTTGTGGCAATGCTCGGCACGATTGCACTGTCAGGAATGATTATGCGCAATTCACTGATTTTGATTGATCAGATTGAACAAGATATTCAGTCCGGGGAGTCGGCTTGGGATGCGATTATCAATGCGACGGTACGTCGTTGCCGTCCCATTGTGTTGACTGCATTGGCCGCTGTATTGGCGATGATTCCACTTTCTCGCAGTATTTTCTTCGGTCCAATGGCCGTGGCGATTATGGGTGGATTGATCGTGGCGACCCTGCTGACCTTGTTCTTTTTACCTGCGCTATATGCACAGTGGTTTAAAGTGAAAAAAACTCAGCAGAATCCTTAAAAGTGTCATAATATTGGGTGCGAAATATTGAATTTTTCTCTATAGTAGCACCTGATCTACAAAGACATTTTTAAAAAGTAAAACTACCACAAGTGCAGCGCGGCATATTGTGGTGTACGGGGTTGAATCACAGATGACAGCAGAGAGTTTAGCTAAGTATCGCCGTTATATTGCGATTTCTTATGTCTTCATGTTTTTCGCTTTATTTACCCTGATTAGTGGTGTATTTGCCTACGGTTTTGCACGCAAAGTGACTCAAATCGATTCTACAGAAGTTTGGCTACAAGCCCAAGCGCTTTGGGTCATGCGCACCGTCGTGATTTATTCCATGATGGCCATTTTTGCCGCACTGTGGTTTATTCCTTTATTTTTCTATTATTGGGACACCTATCTTTGGGTGACTGCATGCACGGTAATTGGTGTGATCTTTTCTTCGATTGCCTTTTTGTATCTATTAAATGCATGGATCCAAGGTCTATCCAAATTCGTTAAAAATAAGGCTGTTTTCTAAGTCGATTTATTTTTTTCCTGCCTACCCCTTGAAAAAATGGTTTGATTCCCCAATTTCAGACCACAGTTAAGTATTAAATTAAATTCCGTGAGGAGCATCGCCAGACATGGCTAAACGTGATTATTATGAGGTTTTAGGTGTATCTAAAACCGCAAGTGATGATGAAATTAAAAAAGCCTACCGTAAGTTGGCGATGAAGTATCACCCTGACCGTAATCCAGATAACCCAGAAGCTGAAGAAAAATTCAAAGAAGCTGCAGAAGCATATGAAGTTTTATCGGACAGCGAAAAACGTAGTATGTATGACCGTATGGGACATCAAGCTTTTGAAGGCGGCATGGGCGGCGGCGGTGGCTTCGGTGGCGGTTTTAGCGCAGAAGATATCTTTAGTCAGTTTGGCGACATATTCGGTGGCGCATTTGGCGGTGGTGGCCGTGGTGGTCAGCAACGTGCACGCCGTGGTTCAGACTTACGCTATGTTATGGAGCTTACCCTTGAGGAAGCTGTGAAGGGCGTGAAAAAAACCATTACCTTTACTGCGCCAGCGCCATGTGATGCCTGTGATGGTAAAGGATCTAAAAATCCGAATGACGTTGAAACCTGTAAAACCTGTCATGGTGCCGGTCAAGTGCGTATGCAACAGGGCTTCTTCTCTGTGCAGCAAACCTGTAGCACCTGTCGTGGTCAAGGTAAAATCATTAAGAACCCATGTAATAAATGTCATGGTTCAGGGGTTTCTGACCGTCAGCAAACTTTAGAGGTGACCATTCCTGCAGGTGTGGACAATGGCGACCGCGTACGTTTAAGTGGCAAAGGCGAGGCGATCCGTGATGGCCAAGCAGGCGACTTATATGTAGAAGTGGTGGTACGTGAACACGAAATCTTCCAACGTGATGGCGCTGACCTATATATGGATGTGCCTGTAAGCATTGCAGATGCTGCATTGGGTAAAGAAATTCAAATTCCGACACTCGATGGTCGTGTGAGCTTGAAAGTACCTGAAGGGACTCAAACTGGTAAATTGTTCCGCTTACGTGGTAAAGGTGTGAAGCCTGTACGTACCAGCATGACCGGTGACTTACTCTGCCGTATCGTGGTGGAAACGCCTGTGAACTTAACGGCTCGTCAACGTGAATTGTTGAAAGAGTTACAAGACACGATGGATGGCGATGACAATAAATCATCTCCGAAGAAAAAATCATTCTTCGACCGTTTGTTTGATTAATTGAAATGATTTGCTTGAGTTCGCTGTGATGTGAACTCAGGTATAAAAAAGCCTGCATAATTGCAGGCTTTTTTATTGAGCGTTTTAAGGTTTCGGCTGTGCTGTAGGCGGTAATAAACTCTCATAGCTCATGTCGAGCCTATAGATATTTTTAAGACGCTGTAGCTGATGACGTGCTTCAGCCTCACGACCATTAAATGCCAATAAACGTGCATATTTAATGATGTGGTATTTCGCTGGATAGCTGCGAACCAATTTTTCAGTATCCTGAATGGTTTGTTCAGAAACGATGGAATATGGATTTAAACGAATAATCGCTACCCGATGTCTAAATTCCGTGAGTAAATAGATCGGCGCATGGTTGGTGATTTTCTCCGGTGTTTTTTCATATTTTGATGCCTGACCCAGCTGAATCGCTGCATTGGCATAATCACGATAAATCACCGTAATCAGCACAGCGCCAATCACGAAAACAATGCGGATAAACCACGGAGACAGACTCAATGTAGCCGTCTGTGATTTCGCAGCTTGAAGAATCCCGATAATAAAACCCACAGGCAGTAAGAAATATGCGTAGTTTTGCGGAAACTCCAACATGGCATGAATAACGAAGACACCGACCATCAATAGGCCAATCACAGATAATGCAGACTTGGCTAACTTCTGTAATTGGATGCCCCAATAGGCGAAATAGGCCAAGAACGGCACACCAATAATGGTGCCATTCCACAATAAGAAATCCAAAATAAAATTGTGTGAGCTACGAATCCATACAGGTCCTTGCACCGTGTCAGAGATCGAGACAAAAGCACTACTGGTTTGATGCCAACCATAGCCAAACCAAGGCTGTGCAGCCACGGCATGTGCCATTTGTTGCCAAATGGCTAACCGAGACATATCTCCACCAGCACGTTTGACTACGTCACGACTTTCTTGAATATTCATGTCGGACATTTGGCTCATGATTTGACTTAATTTTGGCATCAATACAATCAGTGCCACAAAGCCGATAAACCATGCCAAGCTGTAAAACCAGCGAAGACGGATATAATCTTTGTACTGTGCATAAGCCAAATAGATTAGGACGCAAATACTTGCTACCCAAGAGGTGCGAGATTGGCTGAGCGCGACCCCAATTAAAATAGGAATTGCACAAGCGACCAAATAGCGCGTTTTAACTTTTTGTTGTTCATAAACATATAAGCAGGCTAACAAGGACATGAGCAGAAACGTGGCCATGTTATTCGGCTGAGCAAAGTTTGCAAATGGGCGTGTAGTTCCACTAATTTTCATCATAAAAGGAAGAAACGAGTCGAAATCTAACCACTGACATATTGCGATGAGTCCAGTCATTACCCCAGAAGCAACAAAGGTATAGCTTAGGTATAGGAAGGTTTTTTCGCGTTTTTCTGTACCTTGCGAGAGACTAAAACCTAGATTGATACACAGCCAGAAGCTGAACACAAACAGCATACAGAGTAAGGCAATACTAAAATAATACACCTGCCCAAAAGCCAGTTGGATGAAGGGAATCAGCGCTAAGAGCAACAGGGGCAGGGAAATTTTTGCCACCATGAGCTTTTCTTTAAAGAACGTTGCCGCTAAGGCAAACAGGGCAAAGAAGGTATAAAGCTCACCGGTATACGTGGCCCAAGGTCGGTAATGAATCGGAATCAGCCATGCCAGTGCAATACAGACTGCCGCACAAAGATACAATAGGGTTTTCATGAATATTCAAGATCAATAGAACGCGCCTATCATACCGTGAAAATGCCTAGACTTGGTGAGGGAATAGTCAGCGTCTGTCGAAGAGCTTGATTTGCAAAAGTCCTTCGGAAAATGCAGGATTTTTTTGTTTGTAACTTAGCCTGCGCATGGAGTTTTGATATAGTAAGACCAATTTCGAATCAACATTAGGAAAATGTTATGTCAGCAGCTCCACGTATTGGTATCTTGGGCGCAGGCGGTCGTATGGGACGCATCTTAATTCAGGCGGTTCAGCAAGCTGGTTATCAATTGGCTGCTGCGGTAGAACGTCCTGAAAGTAGCTTAGTCGGTGCGGATGCCGGTGAACTTGCAGGGATTGGCGCGGTTGGCGTAAAGGTTGTCGGTAACCTAGCTGAAGTTTTAAAAGATTGTGATGTCGTGATCGACTTTACTGCACCTGCAGCAACGGCACAGCATCTTAAACTTTGCCGTGAAGCAGGCGTTGCGATTGTCATTGGTACCACAGGTATGAATGATGAGCAAAAAGCTTATCTCGATGAAACAGCAACAGAAACCCCAGTGGTCTATGCAGCGAACTATTCTGTCGGTGTAAACGTTTCAATCAAACTTCTTGAATTGGCATCAAAAGTATTTGGCGATACTGTAGATATTGAAGTGATTGAAGCCCATCATCGTCATAAAGTTGATGCACCATCAGGTACAGCGCTAATGTGGGGCGAAGCCATTGCCGGTGCTTTAGGACGTGACTTAAAACAAGATGCTGTGTATTGCCGTGAAGGGCATACGGGTCCACGTGAACGTCAAACCATTGGCTTCCAAACGATTCGTGGTGGTGACATTGTTGGTGAACATACTGCGATGTTTATTGCGGATGGCGAACGTGTTGAAATTACCCATAAAGCGACTAACCGTATGAACTTTGCCTCTGGTGCAGTACGTGCAGCTGCATGGGTAGTTGGTCGTGAAGCACGTAAGTACGATATGAAAGATGTACTGGGTTTTAACGATATTGACGTATAAAAGCGCGTTAAAATCCGTTATAACAACAGCATAAAATTAAAATAAGACGATCAATGGAATGAAAAAAGTCATCTTTATGGCCTGTGCTGTCGCATTCACTGCGGCAGTACAAGCGAAAACTATGGATAATGCCAAACTCACGATTAATAAAAATAATATTAAAGTTTGGACCTACCAAAATGCTCAAAATCCTGTCTTTCAATACAAAGCTGAAACCAGTTTTGATGTGCCCATCGAAAAAGCGGTTACCCTGATTTTAGATGTGGAAAATGCAGTGAATTGGGTCCCTTATATGGGCAGTGTCAAAGTCTTATCCCGCGATGACCAGAAAGGTGAATTCAGTTTATATATGGTGTTGGATTTTCCTTTTCCCTTAAAAGACCGTGATTTGGTGGTACAAGGCAAAATGCGTAAAGATGCACAGGGCATCATTAGCATCCAAAATAAAGCGGTGAAAAAAGGTTATCCGATCAATCCCAATTATGTACGCCTCACCGACTATGAGGGAGATTGGACCTTCCAGCGTTTAGGCAATCAAAAGGTCAAAGTTTCGACCTATGGCTACGCCAATCCGGAAGGTTCCATTCCGCTCAGTTTCGTGAATATGTTTGTGCAGCAACAGCCTTATCAAATGCTACAAAAAATGAAAGTGCAGTTGGGTAAAAGCAAAACTATTGCGACCTTTCCCGAAATTTTAAAATAAGCACCAGTAATGATTCAGTTCAATATGAACGATCAATGACTTTGCATCTCAGGCAGGCGAAAAGCAGTCAACTGCTGCATGTGCTGTGCTTCTGGAAGTTCGATACTGAGTAAGGTCTGTTCTGGAAATGGATGCGGATGTAACTTGATTTGAAATTGCCGCGCGGTCATTTGTTCACAGGCAAAGTGAAGTTTGGCTTGCTGCGGCATGATATTCATGCCGTTTTCAAACTTGGCTTTATAGATATATAGCTGCTGATGTAACCCACCATTAGTAATCGGTTGGATCTGCTCAAGTTCATATTGCGTCAGTTTTTGGGCACTTAAAAAGCCTTGAATTAAAGATTTACAGATAAAATTTTGCTGGCTTTGAGCTTGAGTGTGCTGTTCGGGTTGGCACGCCATAAGCGTGAGTGTGCTGAAGATGATTAGACCCGCTCGAAACTGCGTAAGGAATGCATAAATACAAACACCGTCTAATTTTGATGAGTGTATAAAGGGCAGAAGAAAGCCTGTATGCAGCAGGCTTTTGTTGTTTAAATTTTTACCGTTAAAAATCAGCTTTCAGCACAATTCGATAACGCACGTTTCCTGAATGCAAACGTTCAATCGCTTCATTCACCTGAGACATGGGATACATTTCAATTTGTGGTGCAATATTTTGACGTGCGGCGAATCGAAGTAATTCACGCAGTGCCGCAGGAGAACCTGTTGATGAGCCAGTGACGGATTTAGCACCACTGATCAGCATTCCTGCGGGGATTTGCATCGGCTCAAGCGCTAGGCCGAGCATGTGAACGCTTCCATTCGGTGCCAAAGTCGAAAGATAGGCTTGCCAATCCAACGTGACATTGACCGTGCTTAGAATCAAATTGAATTTACCACGCTGTGCTTTAATTGCGGCAAGATCACGACTATTCGCCACATGGTCAGCCCCCATGGCTTTAAGTTCATCAGTTTTATCTAAGTTTGAACTGAACGCGGTAATTTCACAGCCCCAAGCTTTGAGCAGTTTAATCGCCATATGACCTAATCCACCAATGCCGATTACGGCAACATGGTGAATGGCCTGAATTTGGTGCTGTAAAATGGGATCAAATACCGTAATCCCGCCGCAGAGCAGAGGGCCAGCACTGGTTGGGTCGAGATCATCTGGAAGCGGAATAACCCATTGCCAGCCTGCACGAACTTTGTCGGCAAAGCCACCTGCATGACCGACGATTGTCGCTGTCTTGGTTCCGGTACATTGCACTTGGCGACCATCGATACACGGGTCACAGTGTTGACAACTTTCTGCTGTCCAGCCAATGCCTACACGTTGTCCGACTTTGAGTCCTTTGGCTTCGCTGCCGAGTTGGATAATGGTTCCAATCACTTCATGCCCTGGGACCACAGGATAAACCGAAGATTTCCAATCATTTTGGATAATAGAAATATCTGAGTGACAAAGACCGCAATACTCGACTTTGACTTCGACCTGATGGGCTTGTAATTCACCTGCATCAAATTGGTAGGGAACAAGGGCTTCACCACTGTTCATTGCTGCATAGGCGTGGATTGTATTGTCACTCATTATTCTATCCTTTCTGTTTTTGAGGTCATTCTGCGTGCGTGTATTTAAAGGCACAGTGATTTTCATGATCATTGACCATGCCGATAGCTTGCATCAGAGCATAGCAAGTCGTCGGGCCGACAAATTTAAAACCAAGCTTTTTTAATGCTTTGGACATTGCCTGACTTTGAGCGGTTTGTGCAGGGGCGCTACGATATTCAACTACATCATTATTGGCAATTTGACCTTCGACAAAATTCCAAAGAAATTCCACCGGATGAATCCCTTGGGCTTTTAACTGTTGCCATGCTTTTGCATTATCTCGAATGGCAGTGAGTTTGCCGATATGACGAATCAAACCTGAATCTTGTAATTTTTCTTGTAATTGTAGGTCACTCAACGCTGCAATTTCGGCAATGGGATATTGAAAAAAATGCTGCTGATAGTAGGACCGCTTTTTCAGCATAGTGATCCAAGACAGCCCCGCTTGTTGTCCTTCCAGACAGAGTATTTCAAACAGATGCTGCTCATCAAAACTGGGTTTAGCCCATTCAGTGTCATGGTAGGCAATATATAAAGGATCTTCGGAGCACCAAGCACAGCGTTGTATCGTCATGTTGAATGCTCCTTTTTGACTTAAATTTTAAAAGCTGTCCATTGATCGTTTTTATTGTCCCAATACAACAGTTCCGCTTGATCGAGATCGGCAAATTGAATCCATACATCTTTACCTGATTTGTCTGCGTAGCCGGTGCTGATAAGTAATGCTTCTTCAGTGATCTCCATGATCCAGCCCTGATAAGACTGTCCATTGAGGCTGATTTTTTGTTGATTACCAGATTCTGCAAATTCCACCAGACGATTGATCAACGCTTCTGACATGTATGTTTCCTAAAATTAACGTAAATACGGATAGGGGTTAACGGCATTGCGACCTTTACCACCCAAGTAAATGCCATAATGCAAATGTGGTGCAGTATGTCGAGCATTGCCAGTATTACCTACATAGCCAATGACATCACCTTTTTTGACATAGTCGCCGACATTTAAGCCACGTTTATGACCATCAAGATGCGCATAATAATGCCAAGAACCTGCGGGCCCCATAATCCATATCACTTTACCACCCAAATTGTTATTACGTAAGTCAGCAACTAAACCTTCTGTAGCACTGAGAACTTTTGTTCCACGTGGAACAATAATATCAATGCCTTCATGGCTCCGTCCTTGGCTACGCGCTGCACCCCAGGTATCCTTGAGCGCACTTCGTTTGACTTGATGAACAGGAACAGGCAATTGATTGGGTAAACGCATGTTTTGTAATTTTTTCACTTCATGAGCAGGCAATGTACTGCCTGATGGTTTGGGTGGAGTCGACGTACAGGCGCTGAGTAAAAGCAAAATAAAACCAATACCGCCGAACAACCCTCTACGAAGCTGAAAAAATCCTTGAGTCACATTTGTCCCTATTCAATTGATGAGCAGTTCAAAACTATGGCATAGAATGGCTTTCGAGTTCTAGCGTAGAAATGAGTTTTTTCATGGCGGTTGGAATACCGAGTGCAGTGGCTTGTATCGGGGTATACCACTGTGCGTTGCATTCAATGGCTAAATGCTCTTTTTGATCGGCAGCAACGGTAAATACAGTAGCTTCTAAAAGCCAAGTGAAGTGGGTAAAGCTATGTGATATCTGTACTTGAGTGGTGGTAGGTTTCAGTCCAAGTTGCTGAGTGTGGGATTGAAACTCATGGGGTTGATCAAAAATAGGTAAACACCACAGACCGCCCCATAGACCGCTATTCGGACGTTGTATCCACAGCCATTCTCCTGCAGATTGAATCAGCATGACTTGAGCCTCTCTCACTGGAACAGGCTTTTTAGGCTTTTTATAAGGTAATTCAGTTTCTAAACCCTGAGCATGTGCTTTGCAGTGCTGTTGCATGGGACAATATAAACAGAGTGGTTTTTTCGGCGTGCATACCGTTGCACCAAGATCCATAATCGCTTGGGTATAATCGTGGTTGCGTTCAGTGGGGCAGAGCTCTGTCGCCAGTTGCCACATGGCCCGTTCATGTACAGGTTTCGATAAATCATCTTCTATAGCAAAGAAACGAGACAATACTCGCTTGACGTTGCCGTCCATAATCACGCCATATTGTCTTAAACCTAAAGACATCAGCGCACCTGCGGTAGACGGGCCGATGCCCGGTAGTTCCATCCACTGCTCAAGATTGCTTGGAAAATGTCCCTGACGTGCAACAATACCCGCGGCTTTGTGTAAGTTCCGAGCCCGTGCATAGTAGCCTAAGCCAGCCCAATAGGGCGCCACATCATCCCAAGAGGCATGGCCTAAATCTTCAACAGTCGGAAATCGTTGAATAAATCGATCAAAATATTGTAAGACAGTTTTGACTTGGGTTTGTTGCAGCATAATTTCTGAAACCCACACTTTGTAAGGGTCATCCTTCACTTGCCACGGTAAGTCATGACGACCATGGACATCAAACCAGTCGAGAAGGGCATCAGAAAAGTTAAACATGCAATACAGTCAAAATTGAAAAAAACTGGCCTAGTATACATCTTTCAATAGGCATTCTTTTTGTTCAAAACGAAATCTGTATATCAGGGGGAATGCAAAAATATTGGCTATCAAAAAAGGAGCCGAAGCTCCTTAGTGAGTGTGAATTTAAAGTTTAGCTTTTAAAGCCCCAGCGGGTATCGAGCGCCAATGTTTGGTTTTCATAACGTGGAATAATGTGAATATGCACATGTTCAGTGGCTTCGCCAAAAACTTGTCCATCATTAAACCCAATATGAAAGCCTGTAGGTTGATAGCGTAAATTTAATTCATTACGCGCTTGTTCAAGTAAGGACATTAAACTTTTACGTTCTTTATCAGTAATTTCAAAAAATGAACCAACGTGACGTAGTGGGACAATGACAGCATGTCCTTTAGACAGGGTATGTGGTTCAGGAAGTACAACACCAAAATCATTTTTTGCAATCACGTCATATTCGTCAAAATTGCAATATGGACAATTGAGTTCTGTCATTGTGCTCTCCTCATTTTTATAAATTAAATATTGGTAGTGGTTCTTATGGCTTTAAGAACTAAGCTGGCGTGCTAACAAGGCATACATGGCTGCTAAGCTTTGCTGTTCTGCAGCAGCGTTATAAGCTAAATCTACGCCGTTGGCTTTAGCACGTTCATCCGCCATTGGGTTGCTAAAGCCATGTTTTGCACCTTCAAAAATATTGATTTGATACTTCACTTGGGCAGCATCCATTTCATTTCTAAAGGTTGCAACATCTTCTAAGCTCACCATCGAGTCGAGCTCACCATGTTGCACTAAAATCTCTGCTTGGACTTGTCCTGCTTGTGCAGGAGTCGCTGTAGAAAGTGTTGCATGGAAGGTCACCACAGCTTTTAATGCAGCACCTGAACGAGCTAAATCCAGCACGACTTTTCCGCCATAGCAAAAGCCTATAGCTGCGAGTTTATCTGCATTTACTTCTTTTTGCTGTGCCAAAGTGTTTAATGCAGCAGACGCACGGGTCACGATGGTGTCAGCATGATCAAAAGTCTGCATCATCCATTCATAAGCTTGCTTGGCATCTGTGGTGACTTTTTTATCACCATACATATCCAAAGCGAAAGCAGCATAGCCTTGTTCTGCCAATTCACGCGCACGTTGTTCGGTATATTCATTGCGTCCCCACCATTCCGGGGCAACTAAAACACCTGCGACCGCAGTGTCTGACTCTGGTGCGGCAAAATAGCCAAAAAGTTGAGTTCCATCAGCTGCTGTATATTGAATTTCGCGAGTCTTAATTTTAACGGTCATGGTCAAATCCTTATGTGCGGCTACGCAGTTGATGAAGATTTAAAATAAAGGGAAATTGGTTTTTGTGAAATAAATATAAGATATCAATGTGAATTTTAAGTCAAATCAATCAAAAAAATTGTAAAAGAAAATAATGGAACGATGAAATATTGAGGAGCATCGAGATTTGTCGATGCTCCTGAAGGGAGTAGTTATTTCGGGAGAACTTCAATGAGCTCTACATCAAAAATCAGCGTGCTGTTTGGCTCAATGACGTCTGCTGAACCAATTTGACCATAGCCTAAATTTGCAGGAATGAAGAAGCGATATTTTGCACCTTCTTTCATCAACTGTAGACCTTCTGTCCAACCCTGAATGACTTGACTCACTTGGAACATCGCAGGTTGGTTACGTGCAATTGAACTATCAAAAACAGTGCCATCAATTAAGCGACCTTCATAGTGAACTTTCACTGTTGAATTGGCTTTAGGTGATTTACCTTTGCCGGCTTGAATGACTTGATACTGCAGGCCAGATTTCGTGACCAGAATGCTCGGTTTTTTGGCATTTTCAGCAAGGAAAGCTGAACCAATGGTGGCATTCGCATCCGCTTTTTGCTTCAGTTCAATCAGTTGTTTCGCTTCGGTTTGCTTTTTATATTGAGTTAAGGCACGGGTCATTTCTTCATCTGTTAGTGACGAAGCTTGACCTTTAGATGCTGCCTTTAAACCTGCAACAAATGCATCAATATCTAAGTCTTTAATGGATTCAGCATTACTGCGTCCCATTAAATAACCAAAACTATAACCGACTTGTTCTGCAGCACTACTTTTATTACTGACATCTTTGGCAAATACAATGCTTGAGCAGAGTGCCAAACACAACATACTGATCTGTAATTTCATGACCGAGTCTCAAAATAAAGCAGGAGAGCGAAAAGCTCTCCTGTACCGGTTTTATTATTTAACTTCAATGAGTTCTACATCAAAAATTAAAGTACTGTTCGGTGGAATCGTTCCTGGAACACCTTGAGCACCATAACCGAGGTTTGAAGGAATATACAAAGTGGCTTTGCCGCCTTCTTTCATTAACTGTAGACCTTCAGTCCAACCTGGAATCACTTGATTCAATGGGAATTCAATTGGCTCGCCGCGCTGTACTGAACTATCAAATACAGTGCCATCCACTAACTTACCTGTGTAGTGAACTTTAACAACTGATGTGGCTTGCGGTTGTTTACCTGTACCTTCTTTCGTTGTTAGGTACTGTAAACCAGAAGCAGTGGTTTTAACCCCAGCTTTACTTTTGTTTTCTGTTAAGAAATTATCGCTGCTACTTTGTGCTTGCTTATTGCTTTCGAGCTGCTTGTTTTGCATTTCTTGCTGGAACTCAGCATATGCTTTTTGTAATTCTTCTTCAGTATATGCAGGTTTTGCACGAGCATGACCCGCACGAACGCCAGTGACAAAGCTATCAATATCTAATTCTGGAGGCGTTTGATGGGCAACTTCATAACCAAGTGCATAACTGATTTTAGCGACAGCAGAAGCATTTGCAGCTGGTTGAGTTGATGTTGCTGATTGCGTAGCAGGTGTTTTAGTTGCATAGTAAACAGGAACAAGTGCGGCACCGCCGAGTAATACAGCGACAGCGATAGGTAGGGCCTTACTCATATATTTTCCCACAATTATTTTATATGTAAAAAGTTGCTGAAATTCTAGCAGACTTTTCCTGTTCAGCGCTTACCTATCTCTATGATCAGGTAAGGTGCAGGAAAGATCATCATAGTCATGTTCTTATTTTTATACTATAACGGTATGAATATATAAAACATTTTTTATACAGAATGATGCATGCAACATAAATTTCGAAAATAAAAAAAGCCACCGTATTCGGTGGCTTTTTTGAATAGGCTTGAATTAGTCTTGGTCTTTTGAAGCTTTATAACCATAAGAATAGTTATAGCCATAACCATAACCATAACCAGCTGAGCTACGTTGAATGTCGTTTAGAATAATACCATTGACCTTCACACCCACTTGTTCAAAGCGGTTCACGGTTAACTCTAGTTCTTTCAACTGAGTTTTCGCATAACGAGCAATCACCAAATTTACACCAGCATATTGCGAAATAATGATACCGTCTGTCACCGCAAGTACAGGAGGGGTATCAATGATCACATGATCAAACATTGGTGAAATCAAATCTAAGAATTCTTTGAATTTACCAGAACTTAAAAGCTCAGATGGATTAGAAGGGCTTTTACCACGAGTAATCACACTCAAATTTGGAATTTCAGTGGTTTTAATGATGCTGTCTAGATCACGCTGGCCATTTAAATACTCAGAAAGACCTGGTTGGTTGTCATGATTGAAGTATTTGTTCAAATAACCACGACGTAAATCGGCATCAATAATTAAAACACGTTTATCGCTCTGCGCAAGAATCGTAGCTAAATTGGTTGAAATAAACGATTTACCAACTTCTGGTGCTGGCCCCGAAATCATGATCAGGTTATTTTTTGCAGATGTCAGTGCAAAGTGAATGGCAGTACGCATACTGCGCAGGCTTTCAATTGCAATATCATCGCTATTTTTAACCGCAAGTACAGGAATGGTCTTTTTCTTCTTCAGTAACTTGATGCGACTTTCTTGAACAGGGGAACGTGGCACAGTGGCATAAACCGGAAGATCCAGATTATTTTCAATTTCTGAAGAATCTTTAATTCCTGAGCGAAGCATATTGCGAACAAGAGCAATTAATACACCAATAAAGCCACCGACAAATAGCGAGAGTATAAGGACAATTAACTTTTTAGGTTTAATAGGTTCAATTGGCTCTACTGCAGTATCAACGATGCGGACATTACCAATTTCCCCTGCTTTTGCAATACGGAGTTGTTGGTAAGAGTTGAGTAGAGCGGTATAGAGTTGCTGTTTCACTTCAACTTCACGATAGAGCTGTAAATAACGACGTTGTAAATCTGGAAGTTTTTTTAATGTGGCATTTAGTTCAGCAATTTTGCTATTAATTGCCCCCAATTGTGCATTCATTTGCTGCATCACTGGGTGTTCGCTGGTGTATTTTGCAGACGCCTCAGCTACTTTTTGTTCAAGCTGTGCTTTTTGGGTTTCGAGTGTAATACTTTGAGTTAAATACAACTCAGACTCTTTAGTGACATCTACCGTATTAAACTCTTGACGGAATTTGTTAAATTCGCGTTCCGCAACATCCAGTTGTTGTTTTAGTTCAGGTAGTTGCTCATCCAAAAACTTTAAGGTCTGCGCGCTTTCAGCTGAACGGCGTTCAATATTTTGATGACTGTAAGCTGCTAAAATGGCATTTAGAACCTGTGTAATATGTTCTTTATCTTGGCCTTGATAGTTAAGGCCAAGCACGCCCGTCATTTTACCTTTTTCAGCAACAGAATAATTTGCCAAAATACTATCAACTGCGGCAGGTAGAGACTGCTTTTGAATTAAATAGTGATCTTTGAATTGATCTTTACTATAAATTGAGATTTCCCAAAGGCCTTCTGCAGTACGTAAAGAATTTTTTTGGTTCAATGGTGCTGTTAAAATTGTTTGCTCAGTCTGAAGATCAATTAAAGAAAATTTATTTTCTTGAAACTGTACACTAAGGTTTTTGTCACGATATTGCGCAGGGATATCAAATTGGCGGATTTCAAAACTTTTTTCATTATCTTTAAAAGTTACTGATTTATTTTTATATTCTGTGACATATTCATGCGGGGAAAATAAGCGATCAGTGAAAGAATTTTCTGTACCGGAAATTTTTAGGTCGAGATGTAAACTCTGAATGACATTACCAAGAACTAAACGTGATTTAAGAATCTCAATTTCTGCTTGGGCAGGTTGTTTTTGATCAATCATGCTTGATAGATCACCCAAGAGTGCTGCTGAAGTTCCTTTACTTTCCTCAACCTGTACCAGTGCATTTACTGCGTAGGTATCAGGCGTGGTTCTTAAATAAAGCAGGGCACAAACGAGACTTAAAATTACACATAAAGCAATTAACTTCCATTGTGCAATCAGAGAGAAAAATAATTCTTTTAAATCAATTGTATCTTCTGTATTGGTATTTTGGCTCATAATCGTACATCAAAAGTTAAATATGTTTAGTCCAATCCGCAACGCAAGACTGGATCAATTGTGAAGTTTGGTCAAAAAAGGCCTGATCATGCTGGTATGGATCGGGAACATTTTTACCTTGCCAATGTCCTAAACGAAAGGTCTTTCCCTTTGCAAATGGCCATGTCTGTTCAATATGCTTTTGTTGATTTGAACTCATGACCAAAATTAAATCTGATTTTTTGATCAGTTCAGCATTTAATTTTTGGGCAATATGTCCACTCATATCGATGCCAATTTTTTGCATACAGTGTTGAGCTTTTTCATCTGCTGGATGTCCAACCATGCCTGAGATTCCAGCTGAATAAATATTCAGATCGGGATGATCTTTTTTTAGGACATACTCCGCCATAGGACTTCGGCAAATATTACCTACACAGACCACCAAAATATTTTTAAATAACATTATTGACCCAATCTGTCCAAGTTATAGATGATATTTGAGAAAGGAATCACTTGATTGATTACACGCTGCCAGCGAGCTAAACCAGATGCATCAACATACACAATATCATTGCTGCGCATTTTGAACTGGTTAGCGAGCCCAAAATCACCGATACTGGTTAAATCTAAATGGTAAATTTCAGTCATCGGGCTATTTACATCGCTACGCACTACGTAGATTTTACCTCGACTTGCTGAAAGTGAGTTAATACCTAGACTTTCACCTAGGACATCACTGAGGCTCATGCCTTGTTCACGCATGGGTAAAGATTGGTTTTTGCCAGACTCTCCCATCACATAAATTTTTTGGTTTTCACGTGAGTTGACATAAATTGTGTCATTCGGTTTGATAAGTAAGTTGTGTAAAGAATATCCAGCTTTTTCAAGTTCAATACTATTGAGTACATAACTTTGACCATTTCTAACTAAGGTTAAAGATGCATTGTCACCAAATTGACTATTTACTCCGCCCGCCATACCTAATGCAGTATAAATACTAGTTGGTTGGTCGGTTAGATTAAACTGACCACCTTTCATCACGTTACCTTGAACAGAAAAACGTTGGCCTTGGTAGGAAAGTACCCGAACAATCACATCTGGGGTTTTTAAGTAACGAGCAAGTTGACTGCGTAATTCCTGATTGACTTGTGTCAGCGATTTTCCTGCAGCTTTATATCGGCCAATAATAGGGAATTGGATATAGCCACTTTGATCAATTTGGTAACCATTTGATTTAATCGCTTCTGCATTGCTTATTGTATTTGTGGGTGGTGTAATTTCAGGATATGCCCATAAATAAATAGATAAAATATCACCCGGATTTAAACGATAACTTTTTTGTTGTTGATTGAATAGATGGGCAAAATTTTGCTGATTTACTTGGGCGGGTTGAACAGCAACTAAATTTTCTTGAGTTAGTTTAATAACATTGACTGTCGAGCCTAAATCAGTCTGAAATGTGCCTTCTTTAGGAAGGTCATAGGTTTGTAAGCCTGAAGTAATGGCACAACCCGTCATACTTAGACTCAAAGCTAACATACAGCTATAACGATAGTAACTCACTCGAATACAAATCCTATTTATAAAATATTTGAATCATTGAAATACGGGTTTAAGTACCCAAATTACTCATTTTAGAATGTTAAGTTTATACTATTCACCTTGTAGAATATAGCTTTACATTTGTTTTAAATCGTAAGTTTAATCAACACTTGTATGGATAAATATCTTTTTAAAGATCTTGTTGTTAGTTAAATTTTTTTAAATATACAAAGTTGGTTTTATAGGGGGAGTTGTTTAATCCAATAAATATTGTTGATTAAAATTACAGTCCTCATAGAACATCATTACACAATCGAAATTTGATTTTCTGATATAATTTAACGCTATTTACAACATAACGATGATTGATGATTCATCGATGACATAGGCTTCAGTATGTTACAACTCTCCGAATTAAAAATTGCCATAATCGGATTAGGTTATGTCGGTTTACCGCTAGCTGTTGAGTTTGGAAAAAAAGTTCCCGTGGTGGGCTTTGATATTCATCAGAAGCGTATTGATGAATTACGTAGCGGACGTGATCATACCTTAGAAGTTTCTCCTGAAGAATTAGCACAATCAGCTCAATTAAGTTACAGCGCAAATTTAGAAGACTTAAAAGACTGTAATTTCTTTATTGTTACTGTTCCAACTCCAATTGATGAATATAAACAGCCAGATCTAACGCCATTAGTGAAAGCCTCAGAAAGCATTGCAAAAGTGTTGAAAAAAGGCGATGTGGTTGTTTATGAATCGACCGTTTATCCGGGTGCAACAGAAGAAGTTTGTATTCCTGTTTTAGAGAAAAATTCAGGCTTAGTATTTAATCAGGATTTTTATGCAGGCTATAGCCCTGAGCGTATTAACCCGGGTGATAAACTGCACCGTGTCACCAATATTTTAAAAATCACCTCAGGTTCTACGCCTGAAGTCGCTGATTATGTTGATGTAGTTTATAACTTGATTATTGAGGCAGGTACACATAAAGCAGCAAGTATTAAAGTTGCAGAAGCAGCGAAGGTGATTGAAAACACACAGCGTGATGTGAATATAGCTTTAATTAATGAATTGGCGCTTATTTTTAATAAAATGGGCATTGATACGGAAGCGGTATTACAAGCGGCTGGTACTAAATGGAATTTCCTTCCATTCCGTCCAGGTTTGGTTGGTGGTCACTGTATCGGTGTTGACCCGTACTACTTGACTCATAAAGCGCAAGCGATTGGCTACAACCCAGAAATTATTTTAGCGGGCCGCCGTCTCAATGACGGTATGGGGGCTTATGTGGTAACGCAGTTGGTGAAAGCTATGCTGAAAAAACGCATTCAAGTAGAAGATGCCAAAGTCCTCATTTTAGGCTTAAGCTTTAAAGAAAATTGCCCAGATATCCGCAATACACGAATTATTGATATTGTGAATGAGCTGAAAGAATACCATATTGATGCTGATGTCTATGATCCTTGGGTCGATGGAGCTGAGGCGGAACATGAGTACGGTATTAGCCCTGTGCAGGCGCTGGAAAATGGCAAATATGATGCAGTAATTTTAGCGGTTGCACATCACCAGTTTAAAGACATGGGCGTAGATGCGATCCGTGCTTTGGGTAAAGCTGATCATGTGCTGTATGACTTGAAATACGTGTTATCTCAAGCCGAATCTGACCTTCGTCTATAAGAGGACATACCATAATGAATCAATATCAACAGGTATGTGACAACCTTAAAACAGCGCCTAAAACATGGTTAGTCACAGGTGTTGCGGGCTTTATTGGCTCGAATCTTCTCGAAACATTGCTCAAGCTCAACCAAACTGTGGTGGGTTTAGATAACTTTGCCACAGGGCATCAGCATAATTTGGATGAAGTAAAGGGCTTAGTCACTGCTGAGCAATGGGCAAAATTCAGTTTTATTGAAGGTGATATTCGCCAATTTTCCGACTGCCAAAAAGCCTGTGCAGGTGTGGATTATGTTTTGCATGAAGCTGCTTTAGGTTCTGTACCGCGTTCGATTGCCGATCCGATCACCACCAATGACACCAATATCAGCGGTTTCTTAAATATGCTTACTGCTGCGCGTGATGCAGGTGTTGCCAGCTTCACATACGCAGCCAGCAGTTCAACTTATGGTGATCATCCTGCATTGCCAAAAGTTGAAGAAAATATTGGCAATCCGCTTTCACCGTATGCTGTGACCAAGTACGTTAATGAGCTATATGCCGATGTCTTTGCACGTAGCTACGGTTTTAAAGCGATTGGCCTGCGTTACTTTAACGTGTTTGGTCAACGCCAAGATCCAAACGGTGCTTATGCGGCAGTGATCCCGAAATGGACGGCATCGATGATTGATGGTGAAGATGTCTTCATCAACGGTGACGGTGAAACCAGTCGTGACTTCTGTTTTATTGATAACACGGTTCAAGCCAATATTTTGGCGGCAACTGCATCTGATGACGCCAAAAACCAAGTGTATAACGTGGCTGTGGGTGACCGTACTACGTTGAATGAGTTATATCGTTCCATTCAGGTGGCACTTGCTGAAAATGCGGTGAACTTTGAGCGTGATCCTGTGTACCGTGAATTCCGTGCAGGCGATGTACGTCATTCACAAGCCAGCATTGCCAAAATTGAGCAAGGTTTGGGTTATGCACCGCAGTTTAAAATTGCCGAAGGCATTCAATTGGCCATGCGTTGGTACGTCAATAACTTAAAATGATCTTGAACCAATGATTGCGAAACTCTTCGCAAAATATCAGTCTATTGGACTGATTACACTCAGTTTACTGGCAGGTGCGATAATGACATTTATCGCACTTCCTGTTTTAACACGTCTATATTCTGTGGCAGACTTTGGTGCTTACGGTATCGCCTTAGCCATCGTCAGTGTACTTTCCACAGTAGCCAATTTGCGTTTGGATCAAGCGCTATTAGTTGCCGAAGAACAAGATAAAAAAAGCCTGATTTTTGAAGGGGCTGTATTCTCAACAGCAATCGCTGTGATGAGTGGCATTGTCATCAGCTTGATTTTAAATGTTGAAATGGCAGGTGCAGTTGCTACAGGTGTGCTCGCTAATACCCTCATTCAAAGCTTATACAATTACAAATTTTCAGCGCACAAAGAATATTTTTGTGCAGGTCTAAATGTTTTTAGAAGTGCGATTGTGGTTGTAGTGCAACTGAGTTTGCCACTGTTTATACAGATCAGTTTGGTGAATAGCTACAATGTCAGTTCGATCCTGATGATCGTGGCGGTGCTGATTTATTTACTAAAGAATCAACTGTATCAAGTGAGTTGGCAAGCATTTAAACATTACAAAGATTTTATTTATGCCAATACACCTCATGCCTTGCTGAATAGTTTTTCGCATAATTTGCCTTACTATGTGGTGTCGCATTTTGTCGGTGTGCAGGCGATGGGTTTTTATGCCATTGTCGAGCGGACTTTACGTGTCCCAATCAATTTGATTTCGCAGACTTTACGCCAGTTTTTTATCCGTAAGTTTAAAAGCACGGATTCAAATAAAAATGCGTTAAAGGCAAGTGTGCTTTTAAGTTTGATGTCACTGCCTCTTTTTGCAATTTTCTTTATCTTGCCTGAATCGGTATATCTTTGGATTTTCGGTTCTGAATGGGTTGGCATCTCAACTTATTTCCAAATTTTAGCGTTGGGCTATTGGGCGATTTTCTGTAATCCGCCAAGCTCGGCTTATTTAATTGCCAAGCGCAATAGCCAAGTATTATTTAAACTGCAAATCGTAGAGCTCATGATTAAGTTTGCTTTATTTGCAGGCTTATATGTTTTATGTGCCGATAAAATTTATATGCTCTTGGCGGTGCCTGTGGCGCTGATCATTTATAACTTTGCCATTTTATATGTGGTGTGGAGAAACAAAAGCTGATGTTTTTTAAACTGTTAAAACTGATGAATTGGTTCACTGCACAATGCCGTCAGCAATTTTATAACCTGGCTTTTGGCACCAAATTTCGTTATTTCGGCAAAGCCTGTACGGTCGAAATTAGTGGACAAGTGAAGATTGGTCAGAATGTTTATATTGGCGATCATGTCAGTTTAATTGTCGAGCAAGGTGCAAGCTTAGAAATCGCAGATAACAGTTTTATAGGTGAAAGTTGTTACATCAAATGCTTTGGTGGCAAGGTTTCGATTGGCAAAGACGTCAGCATTAACTCGAAGTCATTTATCAATGGTTGTGGCGGTGTGAGCATTGGCGATAACACCCGTATTGGCACGCAAAGCATCATCATTGCCAGTAATCATAAGTTTGGTGAGCCTGATCTTTTGGTGAAAGATGCGATTACCAAACTCGGTGTAAGCCTTGGTGAAAATATTTGGCTCGGTGCACGAGTGACGGTTTTGGATGGTGTCACCATTCCAAGCAATAGCGTGATTGGTGCGTGTAGCTTGGTGTCTAAACCGCTTGATGATGCGGGGGTCTATATTGGGAGTCCTGTGAAAAAAATTAAAGACCTATAAAATCAGGTCATCATGCTGACTTTGGCATTCATATCCTAAAGCGAATTTTCAGCGTAAAATATTCAGCGATTTTTCCTCCTTTTTAGAACCTGACATAGGTCATGTATATGGCATTTATTGTTTCTGCTTTTCGACAGCTGTTTGATTTGGCTTATTTTATGGCCAAAGGCAGTGTGGCATATGCACGTAAAAAAGGGGTCAAAGTGGGTGAAAACTGCCGAATTTATATTAAAAATTGGGGCTCAGAACCGTTTTTAGTCTCCATCGGTGATCATGTCACGGTCACTTCAGGCGTGAAGTTTATTACCCATGATGGCAGTACATGTTTGGTACATGATGAGCAAGGCAAGCGTTACCAACGCTTTGCCCCGATTCAGGTCGGCTCACACGTGTTTATTGGTGTAAATAGCATTATTATGCCGGGCGTGAGCATTGGCTCCAACGTGGTGATCGGCGCAGGTTCGGTGGTGACCAAAGATATTCCCGATAACGCCGTAGTAATTGGTGTGCCTGCCAAAGTAGTCTCAAACTTTGCCGATTATCAAGCCAAAATTCAAAATACCTGTGCCAGTGATAGCGACTTGATTGGCATCACCGATTACCGTGCCCGTGTGGAACGTGCCATGGTGATTCAAGCCTCAAAAACTCCGCATTAATATTCTCCCATTTTAAATTTTAGGTCTGATTATGTTGAATAAAGTCATGTTCTTTTTGCCAAGCTTAGGTGGTGGCGGTGCAGAGCGTACAGTCATTCAACTCGCCAATAGTTTTGCTGAACAAGGCCTGAAGATCCATTTGGGCGTGTGTGATCTAAATGGTGAAAAAGCCAAATTGTTGCCAGAAGTCAGTCCTAAAATTGAGTTGGTGAATTTCAATTGTGGTCGGGTGATGAATAGCATCACTCCCTTAAAAATTAAAATGAAAACCGAACGATATGATTGCTTAGTCGCCACCCAAACCCATACCAATATTGTGGCAGGCATTGCCAAAAAACTAGCAGGTGTTAACACGCGTTTGATCTTCCGTGAAGTGTCGACGCCGTCGAAAAATATCAAGTTGCAGGGCGTCGCCAAATTTGTATTGAAAACCTTGGTGAATTGGACGTATCCGATGGCACAGCAAGTGGTCTGTGTCTCTAAAGGTGTCGAAGCCGATTTTCGTGAATATTACGGCTATAAGAATAAAAATTTGAGCACCATTTATAATCCCGTACTCGATGATGCCTATTTCGAAAAGCTCAAAGCACCTGTGACACATCATTTTTTTAATGACAGCAACAAGGTGATTTTAGCCGTCGGGCGTTTGACTGAAGCCAAGAACTTTGGCTTTCTGATTCGTTCATTTAAAGCCTTACACGATCAGTATGCAGATACACGTCTGATTATTTTAGGTGAAGGCGAGTTACGTGCTGAGTTTGAAGCCTTGGTGGCTGAATTGGGTTTAAACGATGTGGTGGATTTACCTGGTTTTGATGCCAATCCCTATGCCTATTTTAAATATGCATCTTTGTTTGTTTTAAGTTCCAATTGGGAAGGTTTGCCAGGGGTGCTGATTCAGGCATTGGCATCGAAAGTCAAAGTGGTCAGTACCGATTGCCCAAGTGGTCCACGTGAAATTTTAGACCACGCCAAATTTGGCTTATTGGTCGAATGTAATGATCAAGCAGGTTTGACTCAAGCGATGCAAAAAGCAATTTTTGCGGATTATGTACACTATTCAGATCGTGACTTTAACGCGCATATTCAGCAGTTCCATAAACAAACCGTATTGAAGCAGTATTTGCGCATGATGGAGTCAGCATCATGAATAAACCGTTAATGGTGCATGTGATTACCAACTTTGCAGGCGTGGGTGGTGCCGAAATGATGTTGGCACGCTTAATTCAGCAAACTGAACATGACTATCAGCACGTGATCATTGCACTGATGAAAACTTCCAAGGTATATCAAAGTACTTTAGAGCGTTGTCAGTCGCATTATGCGCTCGGTTGGAATGGTTTAAATACGCTGAGTACGGTGAGTCAGCTGCGCGCATTACTCAAAAAGCTACAGCCCGCAACGGTGCAATGCTGGATGTACCATGCCAATGCATTGACCAGTCTCAGTGTTATTAGTTTAGCGAAAAAACCAAAGGTCGTATGGGGTATTCATCATTCTCTTGCTTCTCCTAAAGATGAATCAATCAGCACCAAGATTGCCTTGGGCATAAGCAAAATACTGTCACAGCAACCTAGTGCTATTATTTACTGTGCGCATTCATCGAAACAGCAACATACTGGTTTTGGTTTTAAAAATGCTCAACAGCATGTGATTGCAAATGGCGTATTTCTTGATAAATTTCAGCCGAATTTACAGCTCAATCAGCCAACGGTGATTGGGTTTGCTGGTAATTATCGACATGCCAAAGGTTATCCGTACTTGTTTGAAACTATGGGCTTGCTGAAAGATGAAAACATCATCTTTAAAATTGCGGGTGGTGGCGCAAGATTAGACAATCCAGACGTTAAAGCCTTATTTGAACAATATCAGTTAGATGCTAAAAAGGTTCATCTGCTTGATCAAATCTCCGATATGCCTGCCTTTTATCAATCGATTGATGCATTCTTGATGACCTCAATTACTGAAGGTTTCCCAAATGTCTTGGTCGAAGCGATGGCATCAGGTTTGCCGTGTATCAGTACCGATGTCGGTGATGCCAAATACATTGTGCAGGATTTAGGCAGTATTGTTCCGCCACGCAATGCCCAAGCGTTGGCAGATGCGATTTTACAATATGCACAAAAAACTGAAGCAGAAAAACAAGCCTTAAAACAAGCAACGCGTGAACGGGTCGAGCAGAATTTCAGTATTGCAACCGTCAGCCGTCAATATATGCAGGTGTGGAGCCAACAGGCATGAAATTTTTAATGATCAGTAGTTTTTTGCCGTCGGTACTGAATTTTCGTGGCAAATTATTAGAAGCTATTGCTGCCCACGGCTATGAAATTCACATCATGGCACCTGAGTTTGCAGACTTTCCTGAAGAACAGCAAAAACTGCAAGCACTCGGCTATCACTTGCATGAAATTCCGATGCAACGCACGGGTACCAATCCATTGGCGGACTTAAAACTGCTTAAAAACCTGTATCAGCAGATTCGTCATATTCAGCCCGATTATGTGCTGTCCTATACCATTAAACCGGTGATTTACGGCACACTCGCATCATGGCTTGCCAAAGTGCCACATCGTTTTGCTTTAATTACCGGTCTAGGTTATGCCTTTCAAAATGTGGAGTCGGGCAAGCACAGTCTGTTCCAAAAAATGGTACATGGTTTATATGCCCAAGCCTTAAAACATAGTGACAAAGTCTTTTTCCAAAATCCGGATGATTTAAAACTGTTCCAAGATATGCATTTACTTGAAGCTGATAAACCGGCTGTGGTGGTGAATGGTTCAGGCGTGAATGTACAAGATTTTGATGTCATGCCCTTGCCGAAAAATCAGCAGGGGCAGGTTAAAGCATCATTCTTGCTGATTGCACGATTGCTCGGTGATAAAGGTGTACGTGAATATGCGGAATCGGCACGCATTATCAAAGCCCAATATCCTGAAGCAGAATTTCATTTGGTCGGTTGGATTGACGATAACCCTTCTGCGATAGCACAAGCTGAACTCGATAGTTGGATTGCTGATGGTCGCCTCAAATATTGGGGTAAACTCAGTGATGTCCGTCCTGCAATTGCACAAAGTTCGGTCTATGTGTTGCCCTCTTATCGTGAAGGTACACCTCGCACGGTGTTAGAAGCCATGGCAATGGGACGTGCGATCATTACCACTGATGCACCGGGCTGTCGTGAAACCGTATCGCATGGTGTAAATGGCTATTTGGTCGAGGTAAAATCAGTCGATGATTTGGCACAGAGCATGCAATATTTTATTGAAGATCCAAAACTCATTGAGTTTATGGGACAACGTTCACGTGAAATTGCTCTCAATAAATATGATGTGCATCAGGTGAATAAACATATGCTTGCTGAAATGGGAATCATCGATATCAATTTAGAGTCTGGCGCATGTTGATTAAATACATCAAAAGCGATTTATATCGTTATACGGGAAAAGTCAGTTTTAAATTGTTTATTAAAAACTACCTATTTAATCGCGGCTTTAATTTTTCATTTTGGTTACGTATTGCCAGTTCAAAAACGTTTTTAGCAAAACTTGCTTATCCCATTTATTATTATAAAAGAAAGCAATATGGGATCGATATTCATACCACGACTAAAATTGGCTATGGCTTATATATTGGACATGGTGGACCTTTAGTCATTAATCCCACAGCAGAGCTTGGGCATAACGTCAATTTATCTCAATTCACAACGATTGGCGCCAATGGTGGTCGTCGTGCAGCCAAAATAGGTAATAATGTTTATATTGGACCTCATGTCTGTATCGTGGAATCAATTACGATTGGTGATAATTCAACGATTGGCGCGGGTAGTGTGGTGACGAAAGATATTCCTGAAAATGCCACGGCTGTAGGAAATTATGCCAAAGTCATTCACATGAATAATGCAGGTCAATCTGTAAATAGACGTTGGACAGATCTTGACTAAGGGGCAGAGGAATTCAATGTTAAAACGTATTATTGATATCACCATTGCTTCCACGGCTTTAATTTTGCTGTCACCTGTGTATTTGATCGTGGCACATAAGGTGAAAAAGAATTTAGGTTCGCCGGTGCTATTTCGTCAGGTGCGTCCGGGTTTACATGGTAAACCGTTTGAAATGATCAAGTTCCGTACCATGAAAGATACGCTGGATGCTGAGGGCAACCCATTACCCGACAGCGAACGCCTCACCCCATTTGGCAAAATGCTTCGTGCCACAAGTTTGGATGAAATGCCTGAATTGTGGAACGTGATTAAAGGTGACATGAGTATTGTGGGTCCACGACCACTGCTGATGGAATATTTACCTTTATATAATCAGGAACAAGCCAAACGCCATAACGTGCGTCCGGGCATCACGGGTTATGCACAAGTGAATGGTCGCAATGCCATTTCATGGGAAAAGAAATTCGAACTCGATACATGGTATGTGGAAAACCAATCACTGTGGCTCGACTTTAAAATCATGCTGAAAACAATAAAAAAAGTGCTTGCCAAAGACGATATCAGCGCCGAAGGCGAGGCAACCATGAGTAAATTTACCGGCACACCGGAAAAAAAATGACAACACTTTATGCAATTTATGGGGCATCAGGTTGTGGGCGTAGTTTGATGCCCGTCGCACGTCAGCAATTGGCGCGTGAACAAGATCAATCTGAAATTGTCTTTATTGATGATGCTTTAATAGAAATCGGTTCGGTGAATGGTCATCGTGCTATGAATTATTCAGCCTTTTTAAATGAATCAGCATCGACAAAATACGTGCAAATTGCGATTGCCAATAGTCGTGTACGAGAAAAGATTGCCAACCGTTTAGAAGCGGACGGTATTCAGCTTTGGTCAATCTGTGCTGACAACGTCATTTTCATGGATGAAGTACAAATTGCAGAAGGTTCAGCACTCAGTCCATTTGTCACCATTACCTCCAATATTAAAATCGGAAAATGCTTCCACGCCAATTTATATAGCTATGTCGAGCATGATTGTGTGATTGGGGATTTCGTTACTTTCGCGCCAGGCGTAAAATGCAACGGCAATATTCATATACATGCGCATGCCTATATTGGCGCGGGTGCGATGATTAAGCAGGGCACACCTGATCAGCCTTTAGTGATTGGTGCGGGTGCGATTGTGGGTATGGGTGCTGTCGTGACCAAAAGTGTACCCGCAGGCGTCACCGTGGTGGGTAATCCTGCCCGAATTGTGACTACAAAATAGATTTTTAAACTCGATTTTTAGACTGGGAAAATTCCATGTTAAACAGTGCATTTGAGCCTTGGCCAAGCTTTACCCAAGCAGAAGCCGATGCGGTGTCAAAAGTCCTATTATCCAATAAAGTGAATTATTGGACAGGTCAGGAATGCCGTGAATTCGAAAAGGAATTTGCACAGTTTGCAGGAACCAAGCATGCGGTTGCCGTTGCCAATGGTACTGTGGCACTTGATTTAGCCCTCAAAGCTTTGGGTATTGGTGCAGGTGATGACGTGATTGTCACCTCACGGACTTTCTTAGCTTCAGCAAGCTCAATTGTGACTGCGGGTGCCAATCCGATTTTTGCTGACGTTGAACTGGATTCACAAAATATCTCACGCCGTACTATTGAAGCGGTGATTACACCGAATACCAAAGCCATTATTTGTGTGCATTTGGCGGGTTGGATGTGTGATATGGATCCGATCATGCGGTTGGCTGAGGAAAAAGGCTTTTTTGTGATTGAGGATTGTGCCCAAGCGCATGGTGCAATGTACAAAGGAAAATCAGCTGGTTCCATCGGTCATATAGGCGCATGGTCTTTCTGCCAAGACAAAATCATGACCACGGGCGGTGAAGGTGGCATGGTCACTACCAATGACGAAAGTCTGTGGAAAAAAATGTGGTCATATAAAGATCACGGTAAAAACTTTGATAGCGTGTATAACAAGCAACATCCACCGGGCTTCCGCTGGCTGCATGACTCATTTGGCACCAACTGGCGCATGATGGAAATGCAGGCGGTGATTGGCCGTTTACAGCTCAAACAAATGCCAGAATGGACTGCAAAACGTAATGCCAATATGGTGCGTATCCAAGCGGCGTTTGATAATAGTCCGTATTTTACTGTAGCAAAACCATCTGTTGAATATGTGCATGCAGCCTATAAATGCTATGTTCACGTCAATGTCGATGCATTACCCAACGGCTGGTCGCGTGATCGAATCATGGCAGAAATCAATGCATTGAATGTGCCTTGTTTTAGCGGCTCGTGTTCAGAAGTGTATTTAGAAAAAGCATTTGATGGTACGCCTTGGCGTCCTGCGCAGTCTTTACCGCAAGCTAAACAGCTCGGTACAACAAGTTTAATGTTCCTTGTACACCCAACATTGTCTGAGCATAGCCTGCAAAAAACCGTGGATGCGATTCAAGCAGTGATCGCAAAAATCTTAACCTGAAAAGCGCGTATAATATTCGTTCTCATCCGCTTTATTGACCCCATTTGAGCATCTTGTGAAAGACATTATCCGTTCTATAGCATCATTACCGCGTCGCCAAAAACAAATCGTTTTGGTGCTGATGGATATCTGTGTTTTACCGTTAATGATGTGGCTGGCATATGCCATACGTTTGGCACGTCCTAATGTTCAGGTCATGCAAGGACTGGATGCTTGGTATATTTATGTCGGTGTAGTTGGCATTCTGATTTTTGCATTGCTCGGTATTTACCGTGCAATTGTGCGTTCATTTAATGAAGATTATTTGCTGCGAATTTTAGTTGGAACATTTATTCAAATCGTGGCGCTGTACACGATTAAAAAACTCAATGTCGCATTTATTCCCATGAGTATTCCGCTCATGTATGGCTTTATGCTGTTTTCATACATGTGGTGGAGCCGTGCAGTCATTCGCTACGCTACTCTTAAAACTTTTGCCAAAAAGCAAAGCCGTAAACGTGTGGCAATTTATGGCGCAGGGCTGGCAGGACAACAAATTGCAGCAGCTTTAAACCGCTCAGATGATTATTTGCCCGTGTGTTTTATTGACGATAAGCGCTCCTTACAAGGTCAGTCACTGAGTGGTTTAAAAATTTATTCACCCAAAAAAGCGCAAGCAAAACTTGGAAAATTTGGCATTGAAGAAGTTTTACTTGCCATGCCTTCCGTTGGTCGTGCACGGAAAAAAGAGATTATTGAGTCTTTTGATACGGCAGATGTCAAAATTATGGAACTGCCAGGGGTAACCCAACTGGTCGATGGTCAAGTCCAAGTTTCAGATATCCGTGAAGTGGATATTATTGACCTATTGGGGCGTGATCCTGTACCGCCGAAACCTGAACTGTTAGAAAAAAATATTAAAAATAAAGTGGTCATGGTGACAGGGGCGGGCGGTTCGATTGGTTCTGAGCTTTGTCGTCAGATTGTGAAGCATCAGCCGAAAATGCTAGTGCTGTTTGAAATGTCTGAATTTGCTTTGTATTCAATGGACCGTGAATTGCAGGCTTCTGATATACAAATTATTCCAGTGCTGGGTTCTGTCACCAATCAGCAAAAATTAGAACGTATTATTCAAGAGTACAAAGTGCAAACAGTTTATCATGCCGCAGCTTATAAACATGTACCACTTGTTGAAGCAAACCCATTTGAAGGTATTTATAATACCTCCATTGGTACACAGCGTAGTGTAGATGCAGCGGTAAACCAAAATGTTGAAACTTTTGTTTTAATTTCAACAGATAAAGCGGTACGTCCAACCAATGTGATGGGCGCGTCTAAACGCATGGCAGAATTGTATTGTCAGGGCCTAGCGTCGACGAATCCAAAAACGCAAATTAGTATTGTGCGCTTTGGTAATGTACTCGGTTCGTCAGGTTCTGTCGTCCCTTTGTTTAAAAAGCAGATTGCTCAAGGCGGGCCTGTTACAGTAACGCACCCAGAAGTCACGCGTTATTTTATGACCATTCCTGAAGCAGCTCAGCTCGTGATTCAGGCAGGTGCGATGGGGACAGGTGGTGATGTATTTCTGCTTGATATGGGCGAGCCAGTTAAAATAATAGACTTAGCTAAACAAATGATTCGTTTGAGTGGTTTTCGAGCTATAGATGAAAATGGTATAGGTGATATTGAAATACAATTTACAGGTTTACGTCCAGGTGAAAAGTTATATGAAGAGTTGTTAATTGATGCTGAAAATGTTGAAAAAACAGAGCATGAGCGGATATTAAAGTCTTATGAAAAATATTATGGATATTTAGAGGTTTCTGAAATATTTATACAGCTTAAAAATTACAAGCATCGTGATGATTTAAATGAATTATTTACGATACTAAAAAAATATGTGGATGGTTATTGTTCAGTATCTATAGATAAGTAATTTTAATATTTTAATAGTAGTATTAAAGTTAAATTTAATTTAACTGGATGATATAATTAAGGATAACAATATTAAAGCTATACCTTAATACAGTGAATTTTAAAATTTAGGATATTTATGAAAATTTTAGTTACAGGCGGCGCTGGTTTTATTGGTTCAGCCGTGATTCGCCATATTATTAATCATACTAATAATGAAGTTTTAAATGTTGATAAGTTGACCTATGCTGGCAATTTAGAGTCTTTAGAACTTATTTCTGACAGTGAACGTTATCAGTTTTCACAAACTGATATTTGCGATCGTATTGCATTAGATCAAATCTTTGAAAGTTTTCAACCAGATGCTGTGATGCATTTGGCAGCAGAGTCCCATGTAGATCGCTCAATTACAGGTTCGGCTGCGTTTATTGAAACCAATATTATTGGTACATATCAATTGTTGGAAGCTACCCGTCATTATTGGAACGGTTTAAATCAAAATAGAAAACAAGCATTTCGTTTTCACCATATTTCAACAGATGAGGTTTATGGTGACTTAGAAGGTACAGATGACTTGTTCCTAGAGACAACACCCTATGCTCCGAGTTCTCCATATTCGGCAAGTAAGGCCAGTTCAGATCATTTAGTTCGAGCTTGGCATCGAACTTATGGACTACCAACAATGATTACCAATTGTTCAAATAATTATGGTCCTTATCATTTCCCTGAAAAATTGATTCCATTAGTGATTTTGAATGCTTTAGAGGGTAAGGCTCTTCCAATTTATGGTAAAGGTGATCAAATTCGCGATTGGTTATATGTAGAAGACCACGCTAGAGCATTATATAAAGTGGTGACTGAAGGCATTGTGGGAGAGACGTATAACATTGGTGGACACAATGAAAAACAAAATATCGAAGTCGTGAAAACAATTTGTAAGATTTTAGATGAGTTGAGACCTCAAACGAATGCAGAGCCTTATGAAAGTTTAATTACTTTTGTGAAAGATCGTCCAGGGCATGATTTACGTTATGCGATTGATGCAACTAAAATCGGCAATGAGCTAGGTTGGAAGCCTGAAGAAACGTTTGATACAGGTATTCGAAAAACAGTTGAATGGTATTTGAATAATTTAGAGTGGTGTCGTCGTGTTCAAGATGGCAGTTACCAACGTGAAAGATTAGGTGTGAATGCATAATGAATACAAAAGGTATTATTCTTGCAGGTGGATCGGGTACACGTTTATACCCAATTACAAAGGGTGTATCCAAACAACTACTCCCAATTTACGACAAGCCAATGATTTACTATCCAATTTCTGTACTTATGTTGGCAGGAATTCAGGATATTCTGATTATTACGACACCTGAGGATAAAGAGAGCTTTGAACGCCTGCTTGGTGATGGTTCTCAGTTTGGTGTTCGTTTGCAGTATGCTATTCAGCCAAGTCCTGATGGTTTAGCACAGGCGTTTATTATCGGCGAAGAGTTTATTGGTGATAGTAATGTGTGCTTGGTACTTGGCGATAATATTTTCTATGGTCAGGGCTTTACACCAATGCTTAAGCAGGCCGTAGCTCGCCAAAAAGGCGCTACAGTTTTTGGCTATCAAGTAAAAGACCCTGAGCGTTTTGGTGTGGTTGAGTTTGATGAGCATAAACGCGCAATTTCATTAGAAGAAAAACCTAAGCAACCAAAATCAAATTTTGCAGTGACAGGTTTGTATTTTTATGACAATGATGTGATTCAAATTGCAAAAGAAGTTAAACCTTCTGACCGTGGCGAATTAGAAATCACGACAGTGAACCAAATGTATTTGGAGCGTGGTGATTTAAATGTTGAGCTATTGGGCCGAGGCTTTGCATGGCTCGATACAGGTACACATGCAAGTTTACTTGAAGCAGCACAATTTGTAGAAACCTTAGAAAAGCGTCAAGGCTATAAAGTAGCATGTCTGGAAGAAATTGCTTTTAATCAAGGTTGGTTGAGTAAAGAGCAAGTGTTAAAAATTGGGCAAAGCATGAGTAAGAATGACTATGGTCAATATTTGATTTCTTTGGTAACTGAATAAAATGGGTCTTGTAAAATTAATTGACTTGCCGAGTTTTGCTGATGACCGTGGTGGGTTAGTGGCTATTGAGTCCAATCAGTCCATTCCCTTTGATGTTAAGCGTTTATATTATATTTTTAATACAGTAGATAAGCCTCGTGGTTTTCACGCACATCTTAATTTAAAACAAGTGGCTATTTGTTTGAAAGGGAGTTGTCGCTTTATTTTAGATGATGGTCATGAAAAGGAAGAAATTGTATTAGATTCGCCTGCTCAGGGCTTACTTATTGAAGGTTTGATTTGGCGGGAAATGCATGATTTTTCGGAAGACTGTGTTCTACTTGTTTTGGCAAGTGAGCATTTTACTGAATCTGATTATATTCGTGATTATCAAGAATTTTTAAAAGAAGTACATAAGCCGTTTATTCATCCTTTGGCAGATGTGAAATCCCAAAAAATTGGTCAGAAAACCAAAATTTGGCAATTTAGTGTCGTTTTACAGAATGCAATGATTGGTGAGAATTGTAATATTTGTGCGCATACCCTCATTGAAAATGATGTCATCATTGGCAATAATGTCACCATAAAATCAGGTGTCTATGTATGGGATGGAATCACCTTAGAAGATAATGTCTTTATTGGGCCATGTGTGGCTTTTACCAATGACAAAAAGCCCCGCTCAAAACAGTATCCAGAAGAATTTCCTCAAACGATTGTTGAAATGGGAGCAAGTATTGGGGCCAATGCCACCATTTTGCCTGGAATTCGTATTGGTCAAAATGCACTGATTGGTGCTGGTGCAGTGGTGACTAAAGATGTGCCAGAAAATGCAATAGTCATTGGTAATCCAGCATTTATAAAAGGTTATATAGAATGATCCCTTTTCTTGATTTAAAAAGTATTAATCAGCAATATCGTGCTGAACTTGTAGAGGCTTGTAATCGTGTTATTGATTCAGGTTGGTATATTGGTGGTAAAGAGCTAGAGAGTTTTGAAAAAAACTTTGCTGAATATTGTGGTACACAGTTCGCTATTGGTGTTGCAAACGGCTTAGATGCATTGATTCTGACACTACGTGCATGGAAAGAGTTAGGCAAACTTAAAGATGGAGATGAAGTAATTGTTCCATCGAATACGTATATTGCTAGCATTCTTGCCATTACAGCAAATAACTTGACGCCAGTTTTAGTTGAGCCAAACATTTCTACCTACAATATTGATCTTATAAAAATAAAAGAAGCAATAACGGCTAAAACCAAAGTGATTTTACCTGTCCATTTATATGGTCAATTGGCTGCAATGCCAGAAATTATGCAAATTGCTAAACAACACAATTTATTGGTTTTAGAAGACTCTGCACAAAGCCACGGGGCACAAATACAAGGAAAAAAAGCAGGAAACTGGGGCGATGCTTCAGGTTTTAGTTTTTATCCTGGAAAAAATTTAGGTGCATTGGGTGATGCGGGTGCAGTTACAACTAATGATGCAGAATTAGCGACCATGTTAAAAGCATTACGTAACTATGGCTCGCATGAAAAGTATAAAAATTTAGTTCCGGGTGTGAATAGTCGATTAGATGAAATTCAAGCGGCGATGTTAGATGTTAAGCTCAAATACTTGGATCAAGAAACTCAGCATAGACGTCATATTGCGAGTTTATATTTGAATGGAATCAAAAATCCTTTAATTCAACTCCCATGGAATGGAATTAATGCTGAATCCTATGAGCAGCATGTTTGGCATTTATTTGTAATTCGCACCAATCAGCGTGAAGCACTACAAAAACATTTAAACAAGCAGGGTATACAAACGCTCATTCATTACCCGATACCACCGCATAAGCAGCAAGCATATAAGGAATGGAATGATCAAAGCTATCCATTGGCTGAAGTCATGCATCAAGAGGTGCTAAGTTTGCCTATTAGTCCTGTAATGCAGACTGAACAAGTCAAATTGGTGGTAGCAGCTATTAATTCTTTTGAGGGGTAAGCATGCTAGATTTTTTAAAGAAGCTATTGCCTACAACGTTTAAAGATTGGTTACGTCCGTTTAAGATGACGTTAGTGGATAATCCAAAAAAGAGAAAGTTGTTCTTGCATATGCAGAGAAAGCATCAAGAGCTTTTGCACCAAATAAAAGGTAAAGAGAAAATAAAAGTAGTTTTTCTAGCTATTCATAAGAGCGTTTGGAAAGTCGATCCAGTGTTTCAGAAAATGCTGAACGATCCTTTCTTTGAACCTGTAATACTTGTATGTCCTTATACAGTTTATGGGGAAGAACGTATGAAGCAGGATATGCAAGAATGTTATGAATATTTTAAAGAAAAAGGTTACCCGCTGCTTTCTTCTTATCATGCAGAAGAACAACGTTGGATCACACTTGAAGAAATACAGCCTGATATAGTGTTCTTTACCAATCCACATAATTTAACACGCAAAGAATATTATGAAGATGCGTATTTGAATTATTTGAGTTGTTATGCTGGTTATGGGATGCCTATTTCAAAATATGAAAATTATCAGGCCCAATTTAATCAGGTATTTCATAATGCGATTTGGAAAATTTTTGTCCAAACTGTTGAAATGGTCGAAAATTATAAAAATATTTCCCAGAGAGGTCGTGTTGGCATAGAGTTAGTAGGGGATTGTTTAGTTGAGCAATTAAGAGGAACAAGATTTGATCAATCAACTTGGAAGAATGCGAAGCAAAAAATAAAAATAATATATGCTCCACATCATACAATAGAGGATAATAAAATATTCTCTATTAGTACTTTTTTAGAAAATGCTTTTTTTATAAAAGAAATTGCACTTAAATATAAAGACGATATCTATTGGTCTTTTAAACCACATCCATTATTAAAAGAAAAGTTATTAATACATCCTGATTGGGGAAAGCAAAGAACTGAAGATTATTATGGTTTCTGGATAGAGTTTGAAAGTAGTCAAGTTGATGAAGGTGAGTACATAGATCTATTCAAAAATTCAGATGCTATGATTCTAGACTCTTCTTCATTCTTAGGTGAATATCTTTTTGTGGATAAGCCTATTCTATATTTATTGAAAAAAGATAGTTTAAATTACTTTAGTAGTTTTGGGCATAAGTGCTTAAGTGTAAGTAGTCAGGCATTAGGCAATAAGGAAATTGAAAACTTTATAGTTCAAATGCTAAATGATACAGATGTAAATCAGCATAAAAGATGTGTCCTGATTGATGATTATGATAGAAGTTTAGGTTATAAAATAGATACTTCTACTCGAATTTTGAAAATATTGAAGCAATAGGTAAATATAATGCAAGCTATTATTTTGGCAGCAGGTAAAGGCTCTAGACTTGGTAATTACACGAAAGAAAATACAAAGTGTATGCTAGAAGTCAATGGAGAAAAGCTTATTGATTTAAGTTTAAAAAACCTTGCGGCTATAGGTATCACAAAAGTTGTACTGGTTGTAGGATACCAAAAAGATAATTTAATAGCTTATCTTGGTAATAAAAAATTTGGTATCTCTATTACATATATAGATAATCCGATTTATGAAACTACTAATAATATTTATTCTTTATATTTAGCAAGAGAATATTTAAAGGCTGATGATACTTTATTACTTGAGAGTGATTTAATCTATGATGTCGCTATTCTTGAAGGGCTTACAGCCGATAAAAGACCATCTCTTGCAGTAGTAGATAAGTACCAAGCATGGATGGATGGTACTGTAGTTAAGTTAGACAAAAACTGTAAAATTACTAGTTTTGTTCCTAAAGCGTTTTTCGATTTTTCAGAAGTTAATCGATATTATAAAACAGTCAATATTTACAAGTTTTCAAAAGAATTTTCTGAACATACTTATGTACCATTTTTAGAAGCTTATAGCACTGCTTTAGGTAATAATGAGTATTATGAACAAGTACTTCGAGTTGTACTAGAGTTAGAAAATCAGGAGCTTGAAGCCTATCCATTAAGTACAGAGCGCTGGTATGAGATTGATGATGTACAAGACAAAGATAATGCAGAGGTGGTCTTTGCTAAAACACCAGAGTTGAAACTTGATCTTGTACAACGTCGTTACGGTGGCTATTGGAGATATCCACAGCTTGTAGATTTTTGTTATTTAGTAAATCCCTATTTCCCTGATGAAGTTTTTATAAATGAGTGTAAAGCTTACTTTCAACCTCTCATAAGTCAGTATCCTTCTGGCTCTGCAGTACAAAGTTTGTTAGCAAGTAAACTCTTTAATATTGAACCTAGTCAAATAGTAGTGACAAACGGTGCTGCAGAAACGATTAAAGTTTTAAGTACGGTATTTAAAGGTAAATTTGGTATTTTAGAGCCAACTTTTTATGAGTATATCGATGCTATTGGTCATGATCGAGTGATTAGAAAGTTAGTTAACTCAACTGATTTTAGCTATGGAATTGATCCCTTATTTGAGCTGGCAAAAGAAGTTGAAAATATAATCCTGATAAATCCTGATAATCCTAGTGGAAATTTTATCGCTAAAGCCGACGTAATCAGCCTGTTGGATTATCTTAAGGAAGAGGGTAAAAATTTAATACTCGATGAGTCGTTTATAGATTTTGCAGAGGATGGTTTTAAAGAATCCTTATTTACTCCAGATCTCATTAATAATTACAATAATTTATTTTTAATTAAATCGATTAGTAAGAGTTACGGTGTGCCAGGTGCAAGGCTTGGTGTTACAGCAAGTAGTAACACAGAAGTGATCCGTAAGATTGATAGGGAAACTAGTATTTGGAATATTAATTCATTTGGTGAGTTCTTCTTACAAATTATTGGCAAGTATACTTCAAAGTATAAAAAATCCTGTCAGAGGATCGTTGTTGAGCGTTCACGTTTTATGTCTGAAATAAAAAATATTAGTTTCCTTAAGGTATATCCATCACAGGCGAATTATTTTTTGTGTGAAGTAGTAGATAAATATACAGCTACTGAGTTGGCACAAAAATTACTTTTTGAGAGTGAGTTATTTGTTAAGGATTTAAGTGGGAAGAGAGGTTTTGAGGACAGACAGTTTTTAAGAATAGCTGTACGTGATGAGATAGATAATGATAAGCTACTTAGCGCTTTGAAGGTAATGCAATGAAAGTGATTGCAAGAAATGATATAGAAAGTTTAAATATTAATGATTTTGAAATTCTGACATGGGTAAAAGAGGCATTTGGGGTAAAAGAAGAAAGCATGTTACCTCATAAAATTAGTCAGACTTTTAATCAGGGAAGAAATTTTTATAATACTATGCCAGCAATTATTCCTAGTATTGATGCGGCAGGAGTAAAGATTGTTTCTAGGTATTCTGAACGTACACCATCCATTATGGGGGAGCTTTTATTATATAGGTATTCTAATGGTGAGCCTCTAGCTTTATTGGATGGTACTTGGATAACAGCAAAGAGAACAGGAGCAGTTGCTGCTTTGGCCGTTGAGACTTTGGCGAAAAAAAACTTTGAGACAGTCGCTATTTTGGGTTTGGGACAAACGGGGATGAGTTTTTTGGAAATGTTTTTAACTAATCCTTTAAATATTACTAAAAAAATCAAGCTTAGAAATTATAAAGATCATGCTCAGAGAGCAAAAGAAATACTACTAAGTAGAGGTGTAAAAAATATAGAAATATGTAATACCAATGAAGCCTTGATTAGGGACTCAGATGTAATAGTTTCTGCAATTACTGTTGCAGAAGAACAATTGGGAAGAGATGAATGGTTTAAAGAAGGTTGCTTAGTTGTGCCTATACATACACGTGGCTTTCAAAATTGTGATTTATTTTTTGATAAAGTTTTTGCGGATGATAAAGCACATGTTGAAGGCTTCAAGTACTTTAACAATTTCAAAAGTTTTGATGAGATAAGTTCAGTTTTGTTAGGTCTTGCAAGTGGACGAACCAACAATCATGAAAGAATTCTATCTTATAACATTGGTATTGCATTACATGACATTTATTGTGCTAAAAAGATTTACGATAGATTGTTATAAGTTATGTTACTGAAACAAAAAGCGATTAGGGGTTTTGCTTGGAGCCTTGCTGATAAGATGATTAATCAGCTTGGCTATTTAGCTGTAACTATATATCTAGCACGGCTGATTGGTCCAGAAAGTTTTGGACTTATTGGTATGCTTACAATTTTTATGCTGTTAGCGGAAAGTGTTATTAGCAATGGATTTTCTGCTGCTCTCGTACAGCGTAGTAATCAGGTGACACCAGAAGACGAAAGCACAGTGTTTTATATAAACATGGCGTGGGGTGTGGCCATGTATATTTTACTTTATTTTAGTGCCCCATTCATAGCAGATTTTTATAAGGCACCTCAACTAATCGATATATCACGGCTCCTCTTTGTGGTGATAATTATCAATTCTTTAGTTGTAGTAGTACGTGCGAAATTAACAATAAATATAGATTTTAAGAGTCAAACTATTGCTAGTACGATAGCGACTCTGCTTTCAGCAGTAGTGGGTGTTTACTTAGCACAGCGAGGCTATGACTACTGGGCATTTGTATGGATGTTGGTTATTAAATCAGCATTGAATGCGTTGTTAATTTGGTTGTTTTGTCGTTGGTTGCCGCAATTTATATTTAGTGTTGAGTCATTTAAGCGTTTATTTAAATTTGGTTCAAATTTAATGATAGCAGGATTTGTAGCGACCTTTGTGAACAATCTTTATATTGCATTGATAGGGCGTTATTTTAATGCTACGCAAGTGGGTTATTTCACTCAAGCAAATAATCTAAGTAATAACCTATACTTGATGCTTTCCTCTACTTTGCAAGGGGTTACTTATCCGATATTAACCTCTATAAAAGATGAAAGAGAGCGGCTAGTTAGTATATATAAACAGTTAATATCTATTACCCTATTGGTATCTCTTCCATTATTGGTAGGTTTGGCGGCGGTATCTGATGAGGTTGTGTTGCTGTTTTTGGGCGAGGAGTGGCTTTCAGTAGCTCCTGTGCTAAGCATACTTTGTTTTGCGCGTGCAATTACCCCTATCAGTGCGATTAATATGAATATATTGAATGCGATAGGTCGGTCAGACTTATTTTTAAAGGTGGATTTATCTAAACTCCCTATGACTCTCGCTGCCTTATTGATATCTGTCCCTTATGGTATAGAAGCAGTGGCTTGGGCTATGGTTAGTACTACAGTTATTGCCTTTTTTATTAATGCCTATTTCCCGGGAAAGCTATTTGGTTTCGGTGGTTGGTCACAACTTAAAGCTGCTGTTAAGTACATTGTTGCTGCTGCAATTATGTATGTTGCGGTGAGTTGGCTAGAGTTGGAGGTTGTACTTTGGTTAGAATTAATTGCCAAGATTTTGCTAGGATTGCTTCTTTACCCTTTGTTGCTTGTTATAATGCGTGATCAGTTTGTGATGCAATATGTAAATTTACTTATTAGCAAAGTAAGGGTTTAACGGTTAAAAATATCATTATGAATGTCAATCCATTAGTATCTATAGTTATCCCTTGCTATAACCATGAAAGTTTTGTGCAAGATAGCATTCAAAGTGTGATAGATCAAACTTATGAAAATATTGAGCTCATTATTATTGATGATGGTTCAAAAGATAGTTCAGTAGAAAAAATACAAGAAATGATTCCTGCTTGCAAACAGAGATTTGTTAGATTTGAGTTTCGATACAGACCTAATAAAGGGTTAAGTGCAACTTTGAATGAAGCTATCGAGTGGTGTCGGGGTAAGTATTACTCTGCAATTGCTTCAGATGATATGATGTGTGTAAAAAAAACACATGTGCAAGTTCAGTATCTTGAAAATAATAAAAATTGCATTGCAGTGTTTGGTGGTGTAGAACTCATCGATGAAAATAGCCAAACACTTGGAGAGCGTGTTGAAGAATCAGAATGCTATACATTTGAAGAAATCATTTTAAATAAACATGATCTTCCCGCATCAACACAATTAGCACGACTAAATATGATTAAAGAAATAGGTGGATATAATGAAAATATAAAAATTGAAGATTGGTACATGTTGCTTAAAATGACAGAAAAAAATGATGTTGAGGTCTGCTATTTGAAAGAAATATTATGTAAATATAGATTTCATGATGAAAATTTCTCAAAAAATATGAAAATTATGACAGATCAAATGGAATTAATACTAGAAGACTACCGTGAGCATGAGTTATATAAGGCTGCTTTAATTAGATTATATCGCTTAAATTTTTCTCACTATAAAATTAAAAAACAATATTTTAATTCTTTTCTTGTTTTATTGAAATTAATTAAGATTAAACTATTAGGGAAGTAGTATATTGTGAAAATTATACTAGTTGTACCTGATTTAGTGGTAGGTGGTGTGACAACTGTTGTTTTAAACATTATTAATGGATTAAAAAAACGAAACATTCAAGTGAAATTGGTTTCATTATTTGATCATTGTGAAGTGGATATTGAAAATATTGATTATCAAACGTTGGGATTACAATCTGTATTTGATATTCCTAAGTCAATAATAAAAATGAGGAAAATAATAGATTCTTTTAAGCCTGATTTAGTACATTCTCATACTTTATATAGCCATCTACTAATCTTCTTTTGTAGTTATATTAAAAAAAATTATAAACTAATTGCGAGTGATCATGGGACGTATACAGCTAAATTAAAATTTTATAAGAGAATGTATTTATTTAAATTAATGAATCCTATTGCAGACTTATTGACGAATGTTAGTAATGCTAGCTGTGAAAGCTATATTAATCAAAATATTGTCTCTCCAGATAAAATAAGAACAATATACAATGGTGTTGATATTAAGAAATATAAATACTCTGCTCAAGATAGAATAAATATACGTAGCGAATTAAAAATTAACGATCATACTAAAGTTATTGGTTTTGTTGGTAGAATATCAATAGAAAAAAATTTACCGAATTTAATTAATGCTGTTGAGTTACTGAATTTAGATTATAAATTGGTGATTATAGGTGATGGTCCGGAGTTAGTAAGTATCAGGAAATTGGTTGATAAAAAAAAACTAGGTGATTTTATCATTTTCTTAGGAGAGATTAAAAACCCAAGCTCATATTATTCAGTCTTCGATGTTTTAGTTTTAAGTAGTAATACCGAGGGTTTGCCGACTGTGATTCTTGAGGCTATTGCATCTAAATGTCTGGTTGTGGCGACCGATTGCGGTGGTGTTAAAGAAATTTTTCCAGCTAATTATAATTATATTGTACCAATATTAGATTATTTTATTTTAAGTGAAAAAATTAATGATGTTTTAAATTTAGAGAAAAATGAATTTGAAAAGGTAATTGATTGTAATTTTAAAATGCTATTATCTAATTTTTCGTTAGAAAGTAATATTTGTCAATGGTTGAATCTATATAAAGAGCTCTTCTATGGGAAGTAACAATTTAAAATTAACGAGCAAATCTTCGTTTTTTTTATTTTTATTTTGTAGTGTTTTTAGTATCAATAGTTTGCCAATTAATCCTGTTTATTTGGTAGGTTTTCCGTTGTTATTTTTGTCACTTTTTTATATTAATTTTTCAAAGATAAATCAGTACCAGCTTCTAATGTTTTTTTATTTCATAGTAAGTATGATTGGTTTTTCAATAGGTATAATAAGTTTTTCTGAAATAGATAAAAACTTGATCCTGTTATCATCAATTTTATATTGTTACTGTATTTTATTGGGTGCTCAAACTGTAAGATTGGGATTAATTACAAAAAAAATAGATAGATTGAAGGTTTATAGTTTTTTTTATAACTTTCTTATATTTTTTATGTTTTTAGATTTAATTGTTCGGATTTTAATGTCAGGAGGTTCTGGGACGTTCTATGATTTTAAATGGGGTTTATTCTATTTAGATTCTAATTTCTCAGCCTTAATAATTTTATTATTTATTATGTTTTCCGTCTTTTTAAAGGTTAACAAGATTTATGATATTGGCTTAATTAGATTTTTAATTTTGATTTTTTTGCTTATAACTACGTTTTCAAGAGCTGCAATTTTTGCTTTTTTTCTTTCATATATATTATTGAGATATACCAAAAAAATAATTTTATATTTGGCAATAGTTTTTGGGTTGGCCTTTATTTATTTATTTTATAAAATGGTTTCAATTTATCTTTCTGGAGAAAGTTTTGTTGAAATAGATGGTAGTTTTAATTCTAAATTTTATTTAATATCTGTTGCAATTGATAATTATGCAGAATTACCATTAATAAATAAGTTTTTTGGTATTGGCATGGCAAACTTCCCTTATTTTTCAGATGGTATTTTTGCACACAATATGTTGATTACTTTATTTTATGAATTTGGGTATTTTGGAATGTTATTCTTTATAATTTATATTTGTTTAAGCTATAAGATGATAGGCAAAGATATATTGTATATATTAATTCCATTCTTCATTGCTGGATTTTCACTCTTCTCAGCGTTCATGCCATTCTTTTTTATATTATTGGCTTGTATGTATGTTGAAAAAAATCACCATATGGATTAAGAAATGAGTAAATATCTAATATCTGTTATTATACCTGTTTATAATGTTGAAAAGTATATTGCTGCAGCATTGAATTCAATTTGTAATCAAACTTATAGAAACCTACAAATTATAGTTATTGATGACTGTTCAACAGATAATACCTATCAAATTGCTAAAAAAATTGCTGAATCTGATTCTAGGATCTTATTGCTAAAGAATGAAAAAAATTCAAAAATTGTTAAAACTTTAAACTATGGCCTTAAATTTGCTACTGGAGATTTTATTGCAAGAATGGATGGAGATGATATTAGTTCTCCTGAGAGATTGGAAAAGCAACTAAAATTTCTCTTAGAAAATCCAGAATATAGTTTAGTTGGCAGTCATGTAAATACTATCGATGAAAATGACGTATCAATAGGAAAGTTAGAAATGCCTATTGATCAGTCAAGTATTTCAAAAAATCTTAAATATTCATCTCCTGTATTACATATTTGGTTAGCTAAATCAGAAGTATATAAAAAATTGGAAGGTTATAGGGAAATTCCAGGCGCAGAAGATTATGATTTCTTACTAAGGATGTATACAGAAAATTTTAAATTTACTAACTTAAATAGCTTTGAATACTCTGTTCGTATAAGAGATGGAAATACTACATCTACTATTGGTTTTAATCAAAGACTGATGTCTAATTATGTGGTTAAGCTATTTATGGAGAGAAAAAAAAATGGATTTGATAGTTTTAGTTGCGAAAATGTCAATAAATTTTTGCATAAATTTTCAAGATACCAAAAAGATTTTGAAAAATCTAATGAATATTTGAGAGTTGCTTTCTCCGCTAAGTCGCAGAAAAAAACTATTAAAATGCTATTTTATGTCAGTTTGTCAGTAGTTACCTCGCGATTTCAATTTCAGTATTTATTGAAACGTTTTCTTTTTAAGCTTAACTCATTAAGGTAATTATGAAGATACTATTTATTATAAGTTCTTTAAAAAAGAGTTCTGGAAGTGAAAGAGTTGCATGTATTCTGGCTAATAAACTAGTTGAGAAATTAAACTATGATGTGACTATACTAAATAGAGATGCAAATTTTGATGAAGTAGCTTATCCTCTAGATAGTAGAGTTAAAGTCAGAAAAATATTAGGATCGCAGTTAAGCTTTTATAATTCACTTGTTCAAGAAGTGAAGAATAATAATCCTGATACTGTAGTTGTACATAATATGGGTAAGTTGTCTTTACTCTGTTCTCTAATTCCAAAAATAAATAAATTGGTTATTTTGGAGCACGTATCATTTATTAGTCGCCCAAAATTGGTTCAATTTTTAAGCAAAATCTTATATAAAAACATTCATCAAGTCGTGACTCTGACACAACGAGACAAGTTAACTTTTGATGATTTTCATTTAAACGTGACAGTTATACCAAACTTTTCCCCATTTCCCATAAAAATAAATAAAGAATTTGGCCATAAGCAAATTGTTTCAATTGGTCGACTGACCGATCAAAAAAATTATTTACACTTATTGAAAGCATGGGAAAAAATATTTCACCAATTACCCGAATGGAAATTATGCATATATGGTGAAGGTGAACATAAAGTCTTATTGGCCGATTATATTAAAGTCAATAAACTTCCAAATGTTTTTCTTAAAGGAGTAACTTCGAATGTTCAGGATGTTTATGATTCATCCGACTTTTTTGTAATGTCATCAAAATATGAAGGTTTACCTATGGTTTTAATTGAAGCTCAAAGTTTCGGTTTGCCTATTGTTTCTTACGATTGTCCTAATGGACCAAGTGATATTATTAAAGATAAAGTGAATGGTTATTTGGTTGAGGATCAAAATATTGATCAACTAGCAGATCGTATTCTTTTGCTTGCTAGTTCTCCATTGGATTTGGTTAAATTTTCACAGAATTCTTTAAAGAATGCAGAAAATTATCAACCTGAAAAAATCTTACATCTTTGGTCTGAACAAATTTTTAAAGGTTAATTGTATGTTCTCGGTTTTAATATCTATTTACTATAAAGAAAAGCCTGAACATTTTAATGCTTGTATGAAAAGTATATGGGATCAGCAAACTTTAAAACCAACAGAAATTGTTTTGGTGGAAGATGGCCCTCTAACAACTGAGCTATATGAGTCAATTGCGCTATGGTCGGCGCGTTTACAACAAACTTTACGAATAATTAAGCTTCAAGATAATGTAGGTACTGGGAAAGCAAAAAATATCGGTCTTCAAAATTGCCAATACGAAATTGTATCTATAGTTGATACTGATGATATAAGTGTATCTGATCGTTTTGAGAAACAGATTAAATGTTTTGAAGCAGACAGTGAGTTAGTCATTTTAGGGGGGCAAATTACCGAATTTGTCGATGATATAACATCCCCATCAGGTATGCGGGTTGTGCCATTAGATAACCCGGCTTTGAGACAATATGCAAAAAAGCAAAGCCCCTTTAATAACATGACTATATCTTATAGAAAGTCTAAAATTATGGAAGTGGGTGGTTATCAACATCACTTATGGATGGAAGATTACAATTTATTCCTTAGAGTCATTGCTAAAGGCTATAAAATACAGAATTTGGAGGATGTTCTTGTATATGCGCGTATTGATAATGGTATGCATGCACGCCGTAAAGGTTACGAATATATTAAAAGTGAAAAACAATTACTAAATTTAAAAAAAGAACTCAAAATTCAAAACCCAATACATGCTAATATTCTCTTCCTAATAAGGTCTGCTTTTAGGCTGATACCTAGTTCATTGCTAGGTAAAATTTATAATACTTTTCTACGAAAAAAAGTTCATAAATAAGAGTGGTAATTTTAATTATGAAACGTTTAGTTGATGTTGTCATCGCACTAATAGCACTCATCCTTTTATCACCAATTTTTTGCTTGGTTGCTTTTAAGGTCCGTAAAAACTTAGGTTCTCCAATCTTTTTTCTGCAAGAACGTCCGGGTAAAGACGGCAAACTTTTTAAAATGATTAAGTTCCGGTCGATGAAAGATGCATTTGATAAAGAAGGAAATCCTTTACCAGATGAACAGCGTATAACACCTTTTGGACAAAAACTTCGTTCTACAAGTTTAGATGAAATGCCTCAACTCATAAACGTCTTAAAAGGGGATATGAGTATTGTTGGACCACGTCCTATGCTGAAAGACTTTGTAGCATTATATTCACCAGAACAAGCACGTCGCTTGGAAGTTAAACCCGGTATGACTGGCCTAGCACAGGTAAGTGGACGAAATGAACTTGATTATGAAGAACGCTTTAAATGCGACGTTTGGTATGTAGATAACCATAATACTTTGGTTGACTTTAAAATCATGTTCAAAACAGTCGGTGTGATGACCAAACGAGAAGGTATTAATGCACCGGGTCATGTTGGTCCTTCTTTATTTCAAGGAAATGATCCTGAAAAAATTAAAGATGAAATCAAGTCATAAATTTTTATTAGTGAACTATTTGTAATGATCAAAAAAGCCATTCTCCCAGTCGCAGGCCTTGGTACACGGTTTCTACCTGCGAGTAAATCTATTCCCAAAGAAATGGTCACAGTGGTTGACCGACCAGCGATTGAATATGTAGTCAAAGAAGCAATTGCTGCTGGTATTGAACAGATTATTCTGGTTACCCATTCCTCAAAAGCATCCATTGAAAACTATTTTGATCGTAACTTTGAGCTGGAAACCACTCTAGAACATAAAAAGAAATTTGATTTACTCAAAGAAATCACTGAAATTTTACCACCACATGTCAGTGTGATTAGCGTACGTCAACCACAGCCACTTGGTTTAGGTCATGCTGTACTGTGTGCCAAAGCTGTAGTAGGTGATGATGATTTTGCTGTGCTATTACCAGATGTTCTTGTAAAAGATTCATCAGAAACCAATGATTTGAGTTTAATGATCCAACGTTTTGATGAAACCCATGCATCACAAATTATGGTTGAAGCTGTACCTGATCATCTAGTGGATCAATACGGCATTGTCGATGTTGCATCGACACCTGCAGAAGGGCATAGCATCCAAATGCAAGGGATTGTAGAAAAGCCAGCAGTCGGTTCAGCACCGTCAAATTTATCGGTAGTGGGTCGCTATATTTTACCAGCCAAAATTATGCAACTTTTAGAGCAAACGCCTAAAGGGGCAGGTAATGAGATTCAGTTGACCGATGCAATTGCAGCTTTGCAAGCGACAGATACAGTGGAAGCCTATCGCATGAAAGGTCAAACTTTTGATTGCGGCAGTAAATTGGGCTATCTCAAAGCGGTTTTACATTATGGCGTAGACCATCCAAAGTTAGGTGAGGAATTTAAAGCGCTGATCAAAGAACTAAAACTATAAAAAGAGATTAATATGAAGGTTGCAGTATTTGGACAAACACTTTTTTCAGGTGTATTTGCTGCTTTGCTAGCAGAATGCGGTCATCACGTTTTTTGGTATGAACCACTGAAAACGTATGAAAGCGAACATGTGTATATACAAGATGAAGCTGTAAAAAATCTACTCAATAAACAACAAAGTAGTTTTTTAAAATACTGCGACTTTAATGATATTCCATTAGATGCAGATGCCTATTTCTTCAGTTTTAACCCTGCCGAAGAAAAGCAATGTATTGAAATTCTTCAAAACATCAAACAACGTCCTATTATTCACCCTAAACTGATGATCAATGCGTCTACTTTAGGACTGCATGGTACAGAAAAATTTGCAAAAATTTTGCATGAAGATGAGTGGGTCTATTTACCCGACATGATTCAGGAAGGAAACGCTTTACAAAGCTTTGCCCAAGCCAAGCAGTTGATTGTTGGAACTGCATCGGATATTGCTCAAATTAAAATTAAGGAACTCTTACGCCCTTTATTCCCACGTCAGCAGCAATATTTATTTATGCCCATTTTAGATGCTGAATTTACCAAGTTGAGTATCTCTGGCATGTTGGCGACACGAATTAGTTATATCAATGACTTGGCAATGGTTGCTGAGAAATTAGGCATTGATATTGAGTCAGTTCGTCAGGGGATGGCTGCGGATAATCGTATTGGAGGATCTTATCTCTATCCGGGGGCCGGCTTTGGTGGAGAAAACTTTTCACATGATATTCAGACCTTGACGCATACGGTGTCTGGTGTGGGCGCAAATAGCCAGCTCCTTGCTCAAGTTTGGGATATTAATGAGCAGCAAAAAGAAGTTTTATTCCGTAAATTGTGGAATTATTATCATGGTGATTTAAAAGGGAAAACTGTTGCAATTTGGGGTGCTGCATTTAAGGAAAAAACCTCCAGTACGCGACAATCTCCTATTCATGCCATGTTGGCAGCACTATGGGCTCAAGGTGTAAAAGTTAAATTACACGACCCTCAAGCCTTGGATGAAATTAAAAAAATATATGGTGAGCGACCTGATCTTATATATTGCACAGAGCAATATGAGGCAGTGCAAGATGCACATGCTTTGTGTTTATTGACTGCATGGAAACAATATTGGAGTCCAAATTATACCGAATTGCTTAAAACCATGCAGCATCCGCTTATTTTGGATGGGCGCAATATTTATGATCCAGCATATGTGAAGTCTCAAGGTTTTGTATATATGGGGGTAGGACGTTAATGGCTATGAAAACTCAACCCTATATGGTCGAACATTTAGATTCAGTTTTAGGCAGTCTTCATAGTTTGAAAACTGAATTTGAAAATAAGCATTTAACAGAACTCTTTGCTGAAGACCCTCAGCGATTCGAAAAATTCTCTGTGCCTTTAGAGCCGGTGGTTTTTGATTTTAGTAAACATAGAGTCAATCAGCCCGTTGTCAAAAATCTAGTCCAGTGGGCACAGACACAAGATTTAACCTCGTGGATAAAGCGTTTATTTTCTACTGAAGAAATTAACTATACCGAACAGCGTGCAGCCATGCATTGGGCGCTACGGTTACCTAAAGATGATCAGTCTCATCCTGAATTAGCAGAACAAGTGCATACACAACTTGAGCGTATGTATGCTTTGGTAGAAAAAATTCATGCCGGCCAATGCCGCGGTGCAACGGGTGAAGTCATTCAAGACGTGGTCAATATTGGTGTCGGAGGGTCAGACTTAGGACCACTGATGGTGAGTCATGCCTTATCTGATTTCAAAAAATCCACACATAAGCCACTCGATGTACATTTTGTTTCGACCATTGATGGTAGTCAGCTTTCAGATTTATTGCATCAACTTCGCCCCGAAACCACGCTATTTATTATTTCTTCAAAATCGTTCGGGACCATTGATACCTTATCCAATGCGCAAACGGTGCGTTTATGGCTTGAAAAAGCACTTGGACAAGAATCACAAATTTTAAAACATCATTTTATTGGCGTATCAACCAAAGCAGATAAAATGACCGAATGGGGCATTGCCGCTGAAAATCAATTTTTGCTTTGGGATTGGGTCGGTGGTCGTTATTCACTCTGGTCATGCATCGGCTTACCGATTGCACTGACGATCGGGGTTCAAGGTTTTAAACAGCTATTGGCAGGTGCTCATGCCATAGACCAGCATTTTCAGATGGCACCTTTCGAACACAATATTCCTGTATTAATGGGCTTATTGGGTGCGTGGAATAATAATTTCCTTGATATTCAGACTCATGCAGTACTGCCTTATGATGGGCGTTTGAAATATTTCGCCTCTTATTTGCAGCAGTTAGAAATGGAATCGAATGGTAAATCGATTCAACGCGATGGGAAAAAAGTAGATCTAGACACTTGTCCGATTATATGGGGGGAAGTGGGACCAAATGCGCAGCATGCTTTTTATCAATTGCTGCATCAAGGTAGTCAAGCAGTGAGTTGTGATTTTATTGCGCCAGTGCAGCGCTATCAGGCACAACAATTTACCTATGTCGATAATGCAGAGGCGCTGGTGGAACAGCATCATTTGGCCTTATCCAATTGTTTGGCTCAATCGCGCTTACTGGCATTTGGTAATCAAGCTTTAAATCAACAAGAAGTACAAGATTTGCCGGAATATAAACAATATGAAGGTAATCAACCAAGTTCAACCATTTTATTGCAAGAGCTAAATCCATATAGTTTGGGCATGTTGATCGCAATGTATGAACATAAAGTTTTTGTACAGTCGGTGCTTTGGAGCATTAACCCGTTTGATCAATGGGGTGTAGAAAAAGGCAAAGAAATTGCCAATCAGCTACTTCCAATATTAAATGGTGATCGAAAGGATATTGCGGATTTAGATGGTTCAACGCAAGGCTTACTACAAATATTATTAGGAAAAACCAATGGCTAAAATTTTAGTAACAGGTGGTGCAGGTTATATTGGTTCACATACTTGTATTCAACTTTTGAGCGCAGGGCATGACGTTGTTGTACTGGACAATTTATCCAACAGTTCTGTCGAATCTTTAGCACGTGTTCAGGCACTGGTAGCTAAAAAATTAGATTTTGTTGAAGGCGATATCCTCGATCAGCAGATTTTAGATCAAATCTTTCAAGAGCATCAGATTGATGCGGTGATTCATTTTGCAGGTTTAAAAGCTGTGGGTGAAAGCCAAAAAGAGCCACTAAAATATTTTGAAAATAATATCTCGGGTTCGATTAGTTTGGTCAAAGCCATGGAACGTGCTCAAGTGTTTAAGCTGGTGTTTAGTTCATCTGCGACGGTTTATGATGAAGCCAATGTATCGCCATTAAATGAAGACATGCCTACAGGTATGCCAAGCAACAACTATGGCTACACCAAATTGATTGTTGAGCAGTTGTTGGAAAAACTCTCGGTTGCAGATGAGCGCTGGTCGATTGCATTGCTGCGTTATTTTAACCCGGTGGGTGCACATAAAAGCGGTCAAATTGGTGAAGACCCACAAGGGATTCCGAATAACTTAATGCCTTATGTCACTCAAGTGGCAGTCGGCCGTCGTGATAAGTTGTCAATTTTTGGCAATGATTATGACACGGTAGATGGTACAGGTGTGCGTGATTATATCCATGTGGTCGATTTGGCGAATGCACATTTATGCGCATTGAATCATCGTTTAAAAACGCAAGGATGCCGTGCTTGGAATATTGGTACAGGCAATGGGATTTCAGTAAAACAAATTCGGGATACTTTTGAGAAGGTAAATGGTGTTGAGATACCATTTGAATATGTACCTCGTCGAGAAGGTGATGTTGCAACCTCATTTGCTGATAATGCGCGTGCAATTGCGGAGTTAGATTGGCAGCCTCAATATGGTTTAGAAGATATGTTGAAGGATAGCTGGAACTGGCAAAAGCAAAATCCAAATGGATACAACTAAGATTTAAATTTAGTGTGTAAATTCATTAAAGACAGTATGGCAAATTTTGTATTTGCCATACTTCTAACTATTTAACTTAAGTATTGAATCATGTATGGATTGTGCAAAAATGATGATAGATCTTATCTTTTATTTGAAAAAAATCGTTATCATATGTGAAAGATAAATTGATTGAAATAATATATGAAATATCAAACCCTTAGAGTTCTATCACTTGCGATTTTTTCTTCTCTAGCTCTGCCGGTTTACGCTCAAGGGATCATTTTGAATAATAATGATCTACGTACAGATCTAAATTGGCTAAACCAACAAGGTGTGATCCAAATCAGTACCTCGACTTGGCCATTGAGTGGTGAAGAAATTCAGCGTGCATTATCTACTGCGAAAATTGAAAATAATGCTCAGCAGAAAGTTGTCAATTCGGTTATGGCAAATTTAGAAGCAGAAAATACCTCTATTAAGCTCGATTTATTTGCTGAAACAGATCCACAAAACATCCCGCAAAAATTTGCAGATGAGCAAAAATCGCAATATCAAGCGGCCCTTGAATTGAATGCAGGTGGAACGCAGTGGGATGCAAGACTGCGAGTCAATGCTGAAAAAGATCCAATCATTGACCATGGACATGATGTCAATTTAGAAGGTTCTTATATTGCAGGAAAATTGTGGAATCAATGGTTGATTGCGGGACAAATCCCAACCTATTGGGGACCTGGACATGAAGGAAGCCTAATCCGTGGTGATGCGAGTCGCCCTGTTTATGGTTTTACTATGCAAAGAGCAGAACAACAGGCCTTTGAAACAAAGTTGCTGTCATGGATTGGACCTTGGCAATATCAAGCTTTTGCAGGTCAATTAGATGATTACGATGCAATTCCCGATGCCAAATTATTAGGATTTCGTTTAACTGCACAGCCATTGCCGTACTTGGAGCTTGGTGCTTCTCGAATTCTTCAATGGGGAGGTGAGGGGCGCTCAGAAAGTTTTGACTCATTATGGAATGCAATTAAAGGTAATGACAACTTTTATGATGGCGATCTAGATAAGTCTAATCAAATTGCAGGTTTTGATGCACGCCTTAATTTAAACCACTGGAGTGGTGTCCCGATTAGCCTTTATGGGCAATATGTAGGTGAAGATGAAGCTGGGCTTCTTCCTTCAAAAAAAATGTATTTAGCAGGGGTAGATTATTCTTCACAATTGAATAATTTACCTTTGCAGGTGTATGCGGAATGGGCTGATACTCGAACCAATGGCGACGTACAAGGTATTTCCTATAATCACTATATTTATAAAGATGGTTATTACCAACACGGCTTCCCGTTAGGGCATGCCATGGGTGGGGATGGTCAAATGCTAAGTCTTGGTGGAGATATTCGCTTTGATGTTATGAATCGCTTAAATGGTCGAGTAATGATGGCCAAAGTGAATCAGTCAAATTCAATAAATAATCATGCATTTGCGCAAAAAGATGAAATTAAAGCTTTAGATCTTACTTGGACACATTACTTAAAACCAAATGCGCCATTGAAGCTGAATGGATGGGTGAGTGATTCTGATGTCTATGGTCAAGATGCGGGAGTGTCTATCGGAGTCGAAATTCCATTGGATCGTTCATTATTTTAATCAGTTGTCAGCTTAAATAGAATTTCTTTCTAGTTGAGCTAAGAAAAAAACCATTCAACTTAATGAATAAGTTGAATGGTTTTTTTTATTGGAATGCAGAACAATACTAACCTTGAATCAGCTGTGTTAATTCATCCACATAGTCTTGCATCGGTTTCGGATTTTGATCTTTTCGGCTTTCAATATTTAAACGTAAAAGTGGTTCAGTATTCGATGCTCGAACATTGAGACGCCATGCACCAAAATTCAGACTGACACCATCCGTTTCATCAATTGCAGGATTTTGATTGGCAAAGTGATCAAAAATCTTTTGAATGGTGGCTTGAGTATCCGCAACTTTAAAATTGATTTCACCCGAACAAGGGAACTTTTCAATCATACCTTCAACCAGTGAAGACAATGTTTGCTGGGTTTCTGAGAGTACAGAAATTGCCAATAACCAAGGAATCATACCACTGTCACAGTAAGCAAAATCACGGAAGTAATGATGTGCTGACATTTCACCGCCATACACTGCATTGTGCTCACGCATTTTTTCTTTAATGTATGAATGCCCTGATTTAGACTGAATCGCTTCACCTTGGTATTGTTCAATGACATCAAAGGTATTCCATACAAGACGTGGGTCATGCACAATTTTTTCACCAGCTTGTTTCAGTAAGAACGCTTGTGCCAATAGACCGACAATATAATAGCCTTCAATGAATTGACCTTTTTCATCAAATAAGAAGCAGCGGTCAAAGTCACCATCCCACGCGATACCCATATCTGCATGATGGTCAATCACCGCATTACGGGTGCTGTCACGGTTTTCAACTAAAATCGGGTTGGGAATACCATTCGGGAAAGTACCATCAGCATCATTGTGAATTTTCACAAATTCAACAGGAATGTTAAGTTGTTTGAACTTTACTTCAATGGCATCGACCACATGGCCCGCAGCACCATTACCAGCATTCATGACTAATTTGAGTGGGCGAATTTTGGCAGGATCAATATAAGACATTAAATGATCAATATATTCAGGAAGAATATTGTATTTTTCAGTTTTGCCTTTAGTGATAACTTCATTAAAGTTGCCTGATTCAGCCAATAAGCGAATTTCTTTTAACCCTGAATCGGCTCCAATCGGACGTGCATTTTCGCGGACCAATTTCATGCCGTTATAGTCCATCGGGTTGTGGCTTGCCGTGATTTCGATCCCACCTTGAACATCTAGATGAAAGGCACCGAAATAGACTTCTTCAGTCCCCGTCATACCTAAATCTAATACATCAACACCCGCATCATTCAGACCTTTGATGGTGGCTTGTTTTAAATCTTCACTGCTGAGACGGATGTCGCAGCCCACAACCACTGTTTTAGGTTGATAAATTTGCCCATAGGCACGGCCAATTTTATAAGCAATCTCTTCATTGAGTTCTGTACCAAGTTTGCCTCGAATATCGTAGGCTTTAAAACAAGTGAGTTGTGTCATCTGAATTCTCGAAATAATTCCTGAGTAGTGAGGGAAATGTGATTATAGAAGGAAAATAGCTTCTATATGCCATGTTACTGTTTAACTTTTATATCGATTTTGCTTTTGCTAAGATCCGTTGAGCCCAGTCAACATAATAATTTACATCGTCTAGTTGTTCCTTTTTTGAAGGATGATTAATTGTAGTAAAGGCGGTAATACCTCTTACTTCAGATATAAACTTTTTAGGCCAACTGAGTGATTGAGAAAGTATTGAATTGTTTAATTTTTCGAAATCTATCTCAATTAATAATTGAGTTTTTTCTTCATATCGGAGTAATAGTGTAGAGATGTTCTTTTTTCCATCTGATGTATCAATTTCACATAGATAGAATTGTTCATCATTTTTTGTGTTTATAATTCTATAGACATAAAAGTATCGTAGTTGATTGGCGTTAGAAAACTTGTGGCCTCGGAAACGTTTATATTTTTTAAACGGTGAATTCTTAATTTCTTTGATTTCATATCCTTTTTGTTCAATTTTGTCCAATACCTTAATCAAGTCTTTATGAGTGACTCGCTCTAGTTGAATATCTGATTCTGTTGTAACTCCAGGCAGAGTACCCTCTATATCTCCTTCTCCGCCAGCAAATCCTTCTTCTTGATTTTGGTCTTTATCCATCTGCTTTCGTCTTTGCCGTATGGTAGTTTCGGAAGGGGGCGTCTCTAAAGAAATTTTTAATTCTTCTATCGTATAAATTTTTCCTGGGAGGTTTCTTAGTTTGGCTATTAGTTTATCGATATCTGCATCAGCTTTTTGATTTAATTTTTCTCTAGGTGGACATGTTGGTGTTGACTGCTTGGGATTTTGTCCTTGAGCATTTTTTATTTGTTGTATAATCTTTTTTGAAGTGAAATGAAATTGAATAGGGCGGTTGATAGCTGTATCAAGATTTTTGAAAGACGTGATGCGCTCAATTCTGTAAATACCTGTTTTTTTATTAAAAATACCCTCTACTGTTAGGTTAATATTTTTGATATTAGGAGCTTCCATATCAAAATTAAAGCTTTTAACACCTTTTTGATCAACAATTGTTTTTTGATAAATACTAAGGAAGGCCTTATTTAAGTCCGGCTGTAATAAAATTAAAGCTAGCTTCTTTAAAAAATGAGGATCAGAGATATCAGCTCTCATAATTTTTTTGTTTTGCGCAATATTAATATGTATAGCATTTTCATCATTCATATCCACTAAAATATCTGTTGAATAATTTTCTGCAAAAAGTGCTGCACGTAAAAGATAGGGGTGTGAAAAAAATAGATCCCGAGCAAGAATAAGCTTAGGTAAAAGAATTGTCATATTTTTCTTTAATATGGGTGAATCATAATTAAACTCAAAGTATAACTGACCGTTATGCGTTTTTTGATAATTGTTCTTGGATAAATCTAAAACGTTGAGCGCTGAAAAATCCACTGATTTCAGGGTGTGGTTAAATAATTTCTGTGGATCAGGATTGGCAATTGGAGTTTTATGGTAATAAAGAAGAATACTTTCAATTGGCAATTTAAGATGAATATACCGTTTAATAAGAGGGTTAAATAAACAAGTATCAATATCAAACCGAGTTTGACCATGTCGACTAATTTTTTTCGCAGTATAATAAATCATATCTTTCGGTAAATATTCGATCAGACAATCACTCATTTTTAATTTCACCCCCAAATACTATTAAAAAATCTACGAGCTTCTGGCGTTAATCGTTCAGGGCTTAATCCGGATAGTCGAAGAAAAACACTCGGTGGATAGAACTGATTTTCAGTGTATTGGCGAATAAATGTTCGTGTAAGACGGCGTATTTGATAACAATCTGCAGACTCAGCGTAACGCTCTAGAAAGGCGGTGGTGAGTGGTAAAAACCTCCAGTTTTTTTCAATCATACTTACCGAGCCAAGTTGCTTAATAAAAAACTTTTTTGTCCATTGTGGAGAGTCGAGATCTTCTAATAATTGATCCCGGATTTTGATGAGTTGTTTAATCAATTGTTGATCTCGCTTTTTCCAATCTACACGTGGCTTGGGAATGGCTGAAGGTAATACCACAGCAGATTTATTTGTCAGTAATAGCCAGTTCTTATGATTACGATATAACCGAGCGTAAAGTGCAGGATCACATTGACGTGCCTGCTTAACAGAATTTTTCTGAATTAATTTTGTCCATTGTTTTTGATCTTCAGATAATATCATATCTATTTTATTATTAACCCATACAGGGGGAGCTTCGTGCTGCTGATCTAAGTTTGTTTTTTCTATAGATGCTAAGCTAACATATTGCTTATATGTTTCAATTGGTTTTTGCTCTGGAACCAGCGATTTTAATACAATGCAATGCTCAAGATAAGAAAATGCTTTACGATGTTTCCTGCACATATTTTTGAGCCAGCAGTTCTCAGAAAGAAGATCATCTAAATGATAGTATTTAAGAAAGCTTTCGCCCCAGTAATCTAAGACAAGGTGACGAATTTTTTCGTAGTTGATATTTTTTTGACCTGACAGTAAGCCTCTGTCTTTCAATAGATTGAAGTAGGCATTTGATAAAATCGAAACATCTTGTACTGCAATATGGCTAGATTGAATAAGTAGATCCTCGATTATTTTTGCTAACTCTAGATGACGCTTTAAGTCTTGTGAATTAATAAAAAGTTGTGAGGAGTCAATAAGGACATTTAAATGAGCATTATAAAATCTTCGGTCTAGCCCATTGCAAGGAACAGAGCTGACAAAAAGGGCAGATTCATGCTTTATGCAATATTCATATCCTGTAATCTGCCAGCTGCGTTTCCAGTAAACTTCACCATATTGCTCCATCTGTTCTTGCCAGCAATGAGGGCAGAACCGAAAAAAATTTACAGATTTGATTCGTGACGCATTTTTTCCCAACTTGGTATGTAATGATTGATACTGTTCACCCTGTAATACATGTACAGCATAACGCATCACTGTATCAGGTTGAAATGGTTGATAAATTGGTAATAAGGTGTGGTGGTTGATTAAATAGAGTGCATCATAGCAATCGGGTAAATAACTAGCCAATTTTCCTATATGAGATGGTAAATCGTAAGTTGGCGTCAAATTTCTATTATTGAATAATTCTTCAGTAAGGTATTTGGGACTTAAAATTCCATTGTGAATAGCATAACGTGCAATCACGCTGTAAATTAACTCATCTGGATATGGTATTGGAAAATTTGAAATCATAATACACTTACTCTCTATTTTTTGTTTAATGCAACACAGGAGAGGTGGGATCAAACAAATAGTGAGATGATTTTAATAGCTCATAAACATCTACTTCCTTTTCTTGTGCTTGACTGAAAAAATTCCGTAAGTCATTGGCTTCAGTGCTCTTCCATTCTTCTGCTTTCATGACTTTGCGTGATGTTCTTGGTTTTCTTACCGAAGTTGTGGTCTGAGGCTGGTCCAATTTATCTTTTGCTACAGAGCCGTCTAATACTTCCAGAATATGCTGGAGTAGTACCTGTAAGTTCTCGTTTGGATATTTTTTTAATGCAGAAGTGACATGCAGATCTATTGTAGCAGCGGGGTGACCTAAGGCCGTTAGCATACCTATAAGTGTGGAATAATGTGGTCCTAGATCTTTACGCTGTATTTCCGTTTTTAATGCAGCTTTTAAACGGTGTTGTTCAACATATTCCTCAATTTGAACTTGAGGGATAGTTAAGTCAGAATACCGTGCAATACGTGTGGGGTTGCCTGAGCGGAGTGCATCCAAAATATCGTGGACTGGCTGTAATTGTTCTTCGTAGACTTTTTTAAAAAGTTCAGATGTAATTTTTTCCAGACCAATGGTGATTGCATGAATCTGCACCAAGCAGAACAGTTTAACCACTAAATCTGGAATGCCCTGCGTATAATAATACCAAGTGTTTCTTAATTCATCGGTCAGTTCAGCTGGTTGTTGAACCCATTGATATTGCCACAGCTTGTTGGTGAAAGCATACCATTCAGAAATGATCATTTGATCAGGGGTGCTAGGATCGGGAGTGGGTACTTCATTGCGCATAGGTTCCCAGATTAAAGAGCCTAATCCCGCACTGCGTCTAGCTGATCTTAAGTCTTCTTGCAGAATTTCATTGGCTTTGGGTGTCCCAATCATCACAATTGGAATGGATGCCACATTCACAAGGGTGACAAAGAAATTAAGAATGATTTCAGCCCCGCCAGATTTTTTTGTATTCAAATGCTGGATTTCATCAATGATTAAAAGTCCAATTGAATAATTATTTGCGATAATTTTCATCTGCTGCAGCATGGCATTCACATTTAAGCGACTTCTGGTGAAACGATGCTCGAAGTTCGTATCTCCTAATGCTAAATCTACTGCTCTAAAAAAGTTTGAGCATAAGTTTTTTAAAGAGCTGTCATGCGGACAATCAATTTTAAGGTAAACAATTTGTTTTAATCCCAGCTCTCTATGTTCAATCACTTGCGGGTAATAACGCAAAATTTTGTTCATTGTCGTTGTTTTACCGCTTCCCGAACATCCTATAATTGACATGCTAGTTGCAGTCGACTCTGGAGGTGCATAGCGGTAACAGCTTTCATTTGATGGTTCTAGTTGCTGAAAAGCAGCGTGTAAATGTCGATGTCTATCCCCATTAGTGATGTTTCTACTCACATAACCTTGCCGAATCATAATAGAAATTTTTTGTTCAAGGGATAGATGTTTAGTTAGTGGTTGAAAAAAATCATGAGGCAACTGAGCAATCAGATGGATTCTTTCTGGTTGGGGTAAGAAACGCTGTTCTGGAATAAATTTCAGTTTCCCTCGTAGGTGTTTAATGACCGATTTTGTGTCAAGGATAGGCGGTAATTGAGTAATGAGAGGATTATCCCCATAGATATCTTCTATCGATGTGTTGACCACGAGTTCATTATTATTCATTCTTCATCGTCCTCTTCAAATAATTGTCTCATTAAGTCTGGTTGACTGGTCAAATCCAGATTGCTGCTGTGAGATGGGGGTGTTGGAGTATTGTCTTGGTTGGAATGGATAGTCCGGATAGAATTGACGAACATATTTTGGAGATGTTCCTCACGTTCCACCTGAATTGCTTCTTGTTTGTTCTGACGAATATCCCGAGTACGTTGTGCTTTAGAAAGTTGGTGAACTCCTGCTTGAGCCTGCCGGCTCTGTGCTGTGTGGATGATTTTGTCAGTAAAATCCTGCAATTCACTGATGGCTACGGACTTTAGTTGTGAATGCTGTTTTTCAACAGTTTTGATTGCTTTTTGAATTTGTTCAGCTTCCCACCAGGTCAAATGCTTATATTGACGTGAGGCATCACTTAAGTGAGCTTCCCAGTATTCCAATTTATTTTCATCATAAAAAACATAAATGGTATTTACTGAGTATGGGTCAAAACCAATCCGCAACTTTTTCGGGCGGGATTTGGTCGTGTTACGAATAAACCAGCCTTGTTGATGCATTTCCAAACATTGATAGACTAATCCTTTGACTTTAAGTCCTTTATCACTTAAGGATGCATCGATCCTAGGTAGCAAGCCAACATATAGTGATTTGTTATCCACTTGTCTCAACATCCCAGTACGGTGCTGTAGGCCCCACTGCCAGAGCTTAAGAGGGATAGAAGGCAGGTCAGTTGGCATATCGGCACTGCGATCATATTTTGTCAAAACGTCAAAATTATTGCGTAATAAGACGCAGCTTAATATGATTTTTCTGAACTCTTCTAGAGTCAGACAAGCTTCTAGGCGATAATCATGTCCGCCTTTCTTTTTTTCCTTGAATCCAGAAACAACACCGATATTCTCGTAGGATTTAAAGCGTGACTGAATGATTCCGAAAGCCCTCTCCACAATACCTTTGGCATCGCTTCGATATGGTGGAGCATTTTCAATTCGAACAGAAAAGTTTTTTTCAAGAAGTTCAATTTGATATCCAATTAGTTCACCGCGGTCTGCAAGTATGGCACTAGGTAAACCATAAATAGGCCAGTCTTCCGATTGTATTTGCAAGCCGTAACTCTGACAGAATGTCACTTTATCTTGGATTGCAACGCTGAGGCATTGTATGGCTGTGTTAAATGAACTGTTTTCCATACCGACATAAAGCCCAGTAATCATTCGGCTGAATACATCGATAACAATATATACGGTAGGTCTGCCAATAATCTGTGATGGATCTCGTGATGATACAAGGTAGATATCAGCAATTGTTGAATCTATCTCATAACGCGCACCAGGACCATTTGCTTGCTTGGTTGCTGTTGAAGTCAGAGGTTTGTGATCTTTCAGGGTTTTCTGATTCGTCAGAATTTCCTTGGAATTGTTCTTATTTCTGTATCGCGTATTATAAAAATAATAGAATTGAGCATACGTTGGAATATCTGCAGCTTGCACTTGATGAAAGTGCTTAGAAAATGAATTTTTAAACCGAAGATAAGTTTCGTTAATGGATTGTTTTTTGATAGGAATTAAATACTCTTCGATGGCTTTCTTAAAATACAATTCAACCTGTTCAGTGACATTCTTACCTTCACTTGATTCATAGATTCGTGGTCTGCCAATCTTTTTATTACCTATAACTCTTTTTTGGCCTTTTCCACCTGAGTTTTCATAGTCAGGTACCAAAGCATTTATAGTTTGCCCACGTTGCCAGTAACGTCTTAGTAGTCGTAGAATTTTATTAATTGATACCTCTTTTTCCAGATGTATCATTTTAACTTTTGCTGTTCTTATTTTTGCATTGATAAGAACTTGTTCATCATTAATTAGCTCTTGAATAATTGAAAAGTTTTCCTCTCTTTTTTTGAGTTGAATAGAATCTTCACTCAAGTTTAATCGTTTTAAGTATTCATAAGGATCTTGTGCTGGTATCAGGCTTTGATCATCTGAGAGAGTTTGAAGCTCCTTGGACAAAATGAGTTCAGGGAATGCATTTTTATTATCAATAGAAATCCATACCGTATGCTGCGGTAGGAATTTGAGTATTCGGTATTGTGTTGAATTCAAGATGTAAACTGAATTAATTAGTTGCATGGACTGTATTCTCATTCTGGAGCAAATTACTTGCATGAATATCAGAGAGTTTAAGCTCCAAGTACGAAATTTCTAGATTAAATTGCAGTATTCGCAGTGCAAATAGTTTTCTGAACAATGCGAGCGTCGTTCCGATACCCAGTTTTTGAGTTTGGTCAATATGCTTGCAGAAGGTGATTAAGGAGCTTTGAGGATACTGGCTAATTTCTTCCATAAGATAAACTGCTTGATCAATCATGTGATTCGTTATTTCAAGATCATTTTTTTCTACATACAGCCATTTAATATTCTCTAGTACCGTCGCAGGAATGTCTTTTTCAGTAATCAGCTTGAACGGCGTATTGTGCTCTTCTTCCCAGTAGCGACGTTTAATTTCTAATGACTCAATAATATGAGCTTTATTCAGATCCTTGCTGTAAAGAGTGTCAAGGGCTATAGAAAACTTGCCAAAATCAACTAAAAAATCTGATGATAGGGTAAACGGTATATAATCAACCGATATCTTTTTCATCCGATAACGAGAACAGATAGAGTTAAGATCATAGATATCTAAAGGATAATGTTCGCGAATATCTGTAACTTTCTGATTCCAATCAAGTAGTAAAAAAGTGGATAGTTCTAGATCAGAAAATAAGTGATGAAGACGTTTACTGACACGACCTTGTACTCTGTGAGAGCGACCAATTGAACTGAAGTTTTGAACAGTTTTGCAAGGTTTATAATCGCGTCCATGGCCTTGACCATACCCTTCCGTTACTAATTCTTCATAGTTTTTTATAATTTTTGCCATACAGAAGACCTGTGGGTTTTGGTTGATAATTCATCATATCTGAAGGGAGCTAATTTTGTATTTGGCAAAAATATACAAACTTAAATATATTCATATACAAACAAAATTTTATAATTTTAATTATATTATTCATATAATTTAATAACTTAAGTTTTAATTGAGTATTTTAATACTCAATTAATAGACTTTGGAAACATTATTGATAGGCTAAATCATCCACAACACGTCTTAGTGAGCATAGTTCCTTCCTAATCTAATTATACTTTTATGACCAAATACTATGCCTAATTATGGGAATTTAATTAAGTTTGTCTAATTTTTTATCTTAAGTTATTGATACTTTTCATTCATTGTTTTTTTAATTTTAAAATTAAGTTTGTATTTATATTTTATATATTAAATTATGAGCAAAATTAAGTTTGTTTTCATATTTCCATTATTTGAAAATATAAAACACGATTTTTTGATCGGAAAGGCAAAGATTAGCTGAAATAAGAATGATATTTTCAAGAGAAATTTAAAAAAATTGATACTTGTTGAATGTTAAATAAGAGTTTTATGTAGATGTATACTATTGAATATATTTTATTTTTAATAAAAACTTTGTTTTTGTAGCATGGGTTTTAATTTAGATTGCATTATATTAAAAAACCCTTTAGATTTGGCAGAGAACTACCATACCTAAAGGGTGTTCGATTTGCTGTTTGCTTACTTTATCAATATACAAACTAAAATAATTAAATCTAAACTTAATTATTTGATACAAACTTAATTATACGAACACACCAGCCCTTGATCAAAAATTATTATTCCACCGTCACAGACTTCGCCAAGTTACGTGGCTGATCGACATCTGTTCCACGCAGCACTGCAACATGGTAAGAGAGTAATTGCACGGGTACGCTGTATACGATTGGTGACAAGATTTCATTCACACTTGGCACATACACAACATGTTGACGATCTTTGGCTTTGATGCCGCTGTTTTCATCTGCGAAAACAAATAACTCACCACCACGTGCTTGCACTTCTTCCATGTTCGATTTGAGTTTGTCCAACATGTCATCTTGTGGAGCTAGAATCACCACAGGCATATCATTATCAACCAGTGCCAATGGACCATGTTTTAACTCACCAGCCGCATAGCCTTCTGCATGGATATATGAAATTTCTTTAAGTTTTAAAGCACCTTCAAGAGCGATAGGGAACTCAGTTCCACGACCCAAGAATAGGCAGTGATTTTTTTCAACAAATAATTCTGATAGACGTAGAATCTCAGCATTATTTTGTAAAGTATCTAAAATCACTTTTGGTGTATGCCAAAGCGCTGCAATAATTTCAGAAACACGGTCAGTTGAAATGCTTTGCTTAATTTGACCAATTTTCAATACCAATAGCATCAATGCCGCAAGCTGTGTCGTAAATGCTTTGGTCGAAGCAACACCAATTTCAGGGCCTGCAAGCGTCAACAAACTGTAGTTGGTTTCACGTACCATCGACGAAGTTGCGACGTTACAAATGGTCATGGTGGTGATATTTAAGCTTTTCGCTGCTGCACGTTTTTGCGTATCACGCAGTGCAGCTAAAGTATCGGCTGTTTCACCTGATTGAGAAATACAAACATACAGTGTGTTATTCACAATCACAGGCGAGCGATAACGGAATTCACTGGCAATTTCGACTTGGCAAGGCACGTCAATCAGTTGTTCAAACCAATATTTGGCAATCATGCCGGCATGGTAGCTGGTACCACATGCGATGATTTGCAGTTGTTGAATTTGGCTGAAATCTTGAGCTGCATTGGCAAGGAAATCATCACGAAGCGCATTACCATTTAATGCCTGAGAGATCGTTTGCTTAATCGCTTCAGGTTGCTCATAAATTTCTTTGAGCATATAGTGTTTATATTCACCTTTTGAAGCATTGCTGACAGTCGCATCAAGCTCTTTGACTGGACGATTCACCAATTTACCATCGACGAATACTTCAATAGTATTACGAGTTAAACGTGCAATATCACCTTCTTCAAGGTAGATAAAACGGTTGGTAATTGGTAAAAGTGCCAATTGATCCGAGCTAATAAAGTTCTCGCCAATACCGACACCAATCACGAGAGGTGAACCTTCACGCACCGTGATTAATTCATCAGGATGGTCGGTATGTACGATACCCAGTGCATAAGCACCTTTGAGTTGAGGCACCACACTTTTAACCGCTTCTAAAAGACTCGGGGTGCTTTTTAAAGCGTCATTGATTAAATGTGCGACAACTTCTGTATCTGTTTGTGATGTAAAGACATAACCAAGCGCTTCAAGATCATCTTTAAGCTCTTGATAGTTTTCAATAATACCGTTATGAACAACAGCCACATTGCCTGAAATATGCGGATGGGCATTATTTTCAGTCGGTTTACCATGGGTTGCCCAGCGCGTATGTGCAATACCGACCGAACCTGCGATATCTGCTTCTTCAACGGCTTGTTCAAGATTTGCAACTTTACCTACGCGACGTTCACGTAGAACATGGCCTTTATTAATCAGCGCTAAACCCGCAGAGTCATATCCACGATATTCAAGACGCTTTAAGCCTTCAATTAAAATATTGGTAATACTACGTTCTGCAACGCCACCGACAATACCGCACATAATTTAATCCTCTTATTTCTTCAATTTTTGGGGACGTTGATAGTTTTCTTTGGCAAATTGCTTCGAACGTTCTACCGCAAGGCTATTGTCTGCCACGTCACGTGTAATGGTTGAGCCAGCACCCACTGTTGCACCATGACCAATGGTGACAGGAGCGACTAATGAGCTATTTGAGCCGATAAAGGCTGAGTCACCGATAATGGTTTTAAATTTGTTGGCTCCATCATAGTTGCAGGTAATGGTGCCTGCACCAATGTTTGAACCTGCACCGACTTCTGCATCGCCTAAATAGGTAAAATGGTTGGCTTTAGAGCCGACGCCAATGCTTGAATTTTTGACTTCAACAAAGTTTCCAATATGTACTTCATTGGCCAAGTTTGCGCCTGGGCGTAAACGTGCAAATGGACCGATTTGAGCGTATTCACCAACAATGGCGCTGTCAAAAACGCTATATGGTTCAACTTTAGTGCCTGCTGCAATCTTGGTGTTTTTAATCACACAACCTGCACCAATTTCAACGTTATCACCGAGTTCAACAACACCTTCAATAATCACGTTGATATCGATACGGACATCTTGACCAACAGTCAATGTACCACGTAAGTCGAAACGTGCAGGATCAATCAGGTGAACGCCTTGTTGCATCAGTTGTTTGGCTTGGAAATTTTGAAATTCACGCTCTAATGCCGCTAATTGTACGCGGTCATTGACACCTTCCACTTCAAAAGCACGTTCTGGTTCAACAGATGCCACTTCGAGACCGTCAGCAATTGCCATTGCCACGATATCGGTCAGGTAATATTCACCTTGTGCATTATTATTGCTTAATTTTGGCAGCCATTCATGCAATTTGGCATTGCTCACTGCATAAATACCGGTATTAAATTCTTTGATCTTACGTTGTTCTTCAGAAGCATCTTTATGTTCAACAATGGCTTGAATCTTGCCATTTTCACGTACAATACGACCATAACCTGTCGCATCATTAACCGTTAGGGTTACTAAGCCAATACCTGTTTGAGCAGATGCATCTAATAGTTTTTGTAATGTTGCTTCAGTGATGCAAGGCACATCGCCCGAGAGAATCAAAGAAATCCCAGTTTTTGCTAGGACAGGCAGAGTCACTTTGACTGCATGGCCTGTACCTAATTGTTCTGCTTGTTCAACCCATTTCACATTTTCATGGGCAAATGCTTTTTGTACTTGATCACCGCCATGCCCATAGATGGTAATTATCTCTGCTGCTTGTAGTTTTTTTGCAGTGTTGATGACATGGCCGAGTAAAGGTTGTCCTGCAAGTGGTTGTAATACTTTGGGTAAACGAGAACGCATACGTGTTCCTTTACCAGCAGCAAGAATAATAACGCTCGTAGACATTTTAAATCCTAGGTGTTTCTATTACATAGACGAAATATAAAAATAAATACAGATGCAAAGCGCAGCCCAAAGGCCAGCAATAATATCGTCAAACATGATGCCAAAACCGCCACCGACTTGACGATCAATGACACGAATAGGCCAAGGTTTCCATACATCGAATAAACGGAATAGGGCAAAACCAATCAGTGCCCAAGTCCAGTTCATTTGCCCGAGGTACAAAACGGGAAGGAAAGTTATAGACTGCCCTGCAAACTCGTCCCAGACAATGCGCCCATCATCATGCACGCCCATGACTTTGGCGGTTTGACCGCAAATATAGATCCCAATAATCGACATGATGATCATGACTATAATGGAGTTGAAAAAGCCGATTGCAAGCCAACCTGGAATAAACAACAAAGCAAAAGCAGAGCCAAAGGTGCCCGGTGCTTTGGGTGCAAGACCCGAGCCAAATCCCACGCCACAAAAGGCGATGACTCGGTTAAACCAAGACATGGATTTAAAGTTAATGGCTGGCTTATGCAAAATGCTGGTATCCCTTAAATTTTATGACTTGGTCCACACCGTGGTTGTTATAACGGATTCCCAAATTTGGGGTGATTTGACCGATTTTACTAATGTTTACATCTAATTTTAGTTGCAGAAGTTTTTGATAATTCTGCGGACTTATTGTAAAGCATAACTCATAGTCATCTCCACCCGCGAGGGCGTATTGCCACTGCTTTTCTTGTTGTAATTGTTTTACATCGTGATCGATAGGAAGTTGATCTAATTCAATTTCTGCACCGACGTGTGAAGCAGCGAGGATATGTCCTAAATCTTGTGCGAGCCCATCAGAGACATCAATCATACTGTTGGCTAAGCCTTTGAGCTGTTGGCCCAATAAGCAACGTGGTGTGGGATAATCTAAACGGCGTTGTAAGCGATGACCTAAATGGTTTAAGCCAAATGCAGCATCGCCAACTTGACCGCTGACACAAATGAAATCACCAACTTGAGCGCCTGAGCGGGTTACTGCTTTGCCTATATCGACCCAGCCTAATGCTGTGACTGAAATCGTCAGATGTGGACTTTGAGTGGTATCCCCACCGATTAAACTCACACCAAATTGATCGCAACAATCATATAAACCCTGACTAAAGCCTTTGAGCCATTCATGATCAATTTGGGGTAGGCTTAATGCCAGTAAAATACTATGCGGTTTGGCACCCATTGCAGCAATGTCAGAAAGGTTGACGGCTACAGATTTCCAGCCAATGGCATGTGGGTTGGTGTCGAGAGGAAAATGACGTCCAGCAACGAGAGTATCGGCACAGATGACCAATTGTTGCTGTGGAGGAGGGGTGAGCAAGGCTGAGTCATCACCGACCCCTAAATCGACAGCACTACTGCTGTGACGATTAAAATAGGTATCAATGATAGAGAACTCAGCCATACAACGTACTACTTAATAAATTAATTAGCTTGTTGCTTTTCTGCTGCACGCAATGTAGTCGCTAAACGATCCAATACACCATTGATGTACTTATGGCTGTCTGCACCGCCAAAATGTTTAGCTAACTCGATCGCTTCATCGAGTACGACACGGTAAGGAATCTCAAGGTGTTCTTTGAGTTCATACGAGCCTAAACGAAGGGTTGCAAGTTCAACGCCATCTAAGGCTTCAACTTCGCGATCGAGTACAGGGATTAAAAGCGCATCCAATGCTTCATGATTGGCAACAACCTCGGTCAATAACTCGTGGTAATAGCCGAGATCTACCTTGTGCATGGCATTTTCTACACGCGTACGTGCTTCAATCTCATGCACAGGATTGCGGCTCATTTGCCATTCATAAATTCCTTGTACAGCAAAGCGACGTGCTTTACGTTTTGCTGCATAAGTTGCTTGAAGTGTTTGCGACATAGCGTTAAATAGCCTTTAACAAGTTAACCATTTCAATAGCAGTTAAGGCAGCTTCACTACCTTTATTGCCTGCTTTTGTACCTGAGCGTTCAATCGCTTGTTCAATACTATCCGTAGTCAATACACCATTAATTACTGGTAAGCCAGTGTCTAGACCAACAACGCCTAAACCTTTGGCACATTCGCCAGCAACAAAATCGAAGTGAGGCGTGCTACCACGAATCACTGCGCCAAGCGCGATGATGGCATCGAAACGATCTGAAGCTGCAAGTTTCTTCGCAACCACAGGAAGTTCCCAAGCACCCGGTGCATGAACAATAGTGATATTATCCTCTGATACGCCATGACGTTTCAATGTATCAACGGCACCTTCTAGCAAATGTTCAACAACAAAGCTATTAAAACGACCAACTAAAATCGCATAACGGTCTTCGTTCGCGAGATGTAACATACCTTCAATACGGCGAACTGCCATAGCAACCTCGATTATTTCTCTGATGTTTGATTTGCGGTGATATATTCCACCACTTCTAAGTTAAAACCTGATAATGCATTAAAACGTAATGGCGAGCTAAGAAGCTTCATTTTTTCCACGCCTAAATCACGTAAAATTTGTGCGCCGACACCAATGGTTTGATACTGCTGAGACAGTGCCGCATTGGATTTAACATTTTTCGGTGCAGTTAAATTTTCTAAAGCAGGGCCTAAGTCCTGTAAATGACGCTGACCAATCCACACTAAAACACCACGATCGCTTGAAGCAATTTCTTTCAGTGCTTTATCGAGATTCCACGCGGGAGCGCCATCTTGTTTATTCAGTTTTAGTAAGTCGCGAACTGGATTGAAACCGTGTACGCGTACAGTGGTTACACCTTGTTTTGGTTCGCCTTTCACAAGGGCTAAATGAATGTCTGGATTACCAATTTCACGGTAACGGAACAATTCAAACGTACCATATTCAGTATCTAAAGTTTGTTGATCAATGCGCTCAACGGTTTGCTCATTGGTCATGCGGTAGTGAATTAAGTCCGCAATCGTCCCCATTTTTAAGCCATGCTTTTCAGCAAAGACTTCAAGATCAGGGCGACGTGCCATGGTGCCGTCTTCATTGATGATTTCACAAATCACCGAAGCTGGCTCAAGACCTGCTAAACGCGATAAATCACAACCGGCTTCAGTATGACCTGCACGGTGAAGGACGCCACCAGGCTGTGCCATCAGCGGGAAAATATGGCCTGGCTGTACGATGTCAGCTGGTTTAGCATGTGCAGCTACCGCTGTTTGAATGGTGTGCGCACGTTCAGCAGGTGAGATGCCTGTTGAAATGCCATTTGCTGCTTCAATAGACAAGGTAAAGTTGGTACCGTGCTGCGCACCGTTTGCATCGACCATTAAAGGTAAATTTAACTGTTGGCAACGCTCTTTGCTGAGCGTTAAGCACACAAGACCACGCGCATGCGTAATCATGAAGTTGATATCTTCAGGGCGTACGTGGGTCGCAGCGATAACAAGGTCGCCTTCATTTTCACGATCTTCATCATCCATGAGGATGACCATTTTTCCTGCACGAATATCAGCTACGAGCTCTTCAACAGTATTGAGCGGCATCAATCTTCACCTTTTTTTTGTCTCGAATGACATTTACTTGCATTGATTGTTGCATAGTCTAACGTTTTTTTGCGTTCTTTGCCTATGCTTATCATTTTCCTTTAATGGCTCATTGTTATACACAGTCGTCAGAACCTTGAAAAGAGGACTTTATTTGAATTGTGCCATTTATGCCCAATCTTTAAACACTTGAAAAGCATAAAAATGGGTAAGCTTATACAGATTTTAAATAATTCAAATGAAAGAGATGAACAGTTTGTCGGAAAACTGTCGGTCTTTAACTCCATGAACTGTCACATAAAAATCAATCACGTTGATGCAGCCACATGGCTCTCTAAATATTGCCGAATCATCATCTTATTGGCGTTTAAAATAGTTTTTTGCAAATGTGGATCTGCGGCTGCACGCGCAATTAAAATGGCACCGGCAAGTTGGCAGATGATGGCCCAAGCATGTTCTTCGCTTCCGAGATGCTGACTAAATAAAGCCTGACCGCGCAGTAATTCCTTTTCATAGGCCTGTTTAATCGTGTCATCTGCACGAGCTACTTCGGTCGCAAGTGTCGGCAAAACACAGCCTTGTTCAGGATGTTCAAGGTGGGAAGGGGTTAAGTAACGGTCTAATTCAAAATTAATCCAGTCGGCTGCATTATGATGCGGGTTGCTTTGCCACATGTTAAAGCTTTGCTGCAATTCATATTCAACCAATGCTTTGAGTAAATCCTGTTTTGACGAAAAATGTGAATAGAATGCGCCACTAGTTACACCTGCAGCTTTCATTAAGCCGTCAACACCTGTTGCAGCAAAGCCATTTTTTTTCGCAATTTGTCCGCTGATGGTTAAAAGTTCTTGGCGTTTTTTTTGTTTGTATTCGGGTTTGTAGCGCATCTGCAACACCCTTGAAAATAAGATTGACGATAAATTAATCATAACATAGTATTCGTTATAGTAACGATCGTTATTTAATAATGTGTGGTTTAAAACCGACGCGTAAATAAAATGAGCGTGGAATAAAAATAAAACAGCAATGGAGTGAGACTATGCAACAACTCAATCGGATTTCGTCAAAAGTCGCTTTAGTGATTGGTGCAGGTGATGCAACTGGTGGTGAAATAGCCAAACGTTTTGCCCGGGAGGGTTATATTGCTTGTATGACACGACGAAATGCAGACAAATTAAAGCCTTTAATTGCTGAAATTCAAACACAGGGAGGGACTGCTTTTGGCTTTGGTTCTGATGCTCGAAAAGAAGAGCAAGTGATTGAACTCATCGAGCATATCGAATCAAACATTGGCCCGATTGAGGTCATGGTCTTTAATATTGGTGCCAACGTCCCTTGTAGTATTTTGGAAGAAACCGCACGTAAATATTTCAAAATATGGGAGATGGCATGTTTCTCGGCTTTTTTAACTGGTCGGGAAGTGGCAAAACGCATGGTGACACGTGAACGAGGCACGATTATTTTCACAGGAGCAACAGCTGGGACACGTGGTGCAGCAGGGTTTGCAGCATTTGCTGGCGCAAAACATGCGCTTCGTGCCTTGGCACAAAGCATGGCACGTGAACTTGGACCAAGAAATATTCATGTGGCACATGTAGTGGTTGATGGTGCAATTGATACCGATTTTATCAAAGATACATTCCCTGATCTTTATGCTAAAAAAGAGCAAGATGGTATTTTAAATCCAGTACATATTGCGGAAAATTATTGGCATCTCTCACAGCAACCACGGGATGCATGGACGCATGAATTAGATCTGCGACCATGGATGGAACGCTGGTAAGCACTGATTTAAAAATATTAGGACAAACAAGCAAAAAAAGGACGAAAAAAATGAAAGTCATTGAATTTTATTTTGATGTCGGCAGTCCATATAGCTACATTGGATTTCACCGTATTCAGCACATTGCTGAGCAATATCAGGCAGAAATTATCTGGAAACCGATGTTATTGGGTGGTGTGTTTAAAGCCACAGGCAATAGTAGCCCGATGGCGGTACCTGCGAAGGCACGTTATTCCATGATTGATCTTCAACGTTGGGCAAAGCTATGGCAGATACCTGTACAGATGAATCCTTATTTTCCAATCAATACCTTGCAATTGATGCGCTTACTCACAGCCGTTCAGCTATTTCAGCCTGAAAACTTCGTGCAAGTAGCGACAGGTATTTTTAACGCGATGTTTGGTCAGCCACGCAATTTAAATGATCTCACCACCTTCATGCAACTCATGCAAGAACTGGGGCTAGGTGCAGAACAAGTGAAACAGTGGTTGGATGATGAAAAAGTCAAATCTGAGCTGAAAGTGGTGACCGAAGGAGCTATTGAACGGGGTGTGTTTGGGGCGCCAAGTTGGTTTGTCGATGATGAGTTATATTGGGGTGTTGATCATTTACATTTTGTTGAGCATGCCTTGTCTGCAAAATGAATGACCCAGCGCAGCAAACTGTTCATTCAATTTAAACGTAGCTCTAACAAAAAAGCGAACCTCGATTCGCTTTTTTATGATCTAACTCAAATCAAGACTTAGAAGAAGCCCATCGGCTTGGTGTCATAGCTCACCAACAAGTTTTTGGTTTGTTGATAATGATCAAGCATCATTTTGTGGTTTTCCCGGCCGATCCCTGATTTTTTGTAGCCACCGAATGCTGCGTGTGCAGGGTAGATATGATAACAGTTGGTCCATACACGACCTGCCTGAATAGCACGACCCGCACGATATGAAGTATGCGCTGAACGCGACCAAACCCCTGCACCTAGACCATAAATCGTGTCATTGGCAATTTTAATGGCATCATCAAAGTCTTTAAAGGTGGCTACTGAAAGCACAGGGCCGAAGATTTCCTCTTGGAAAATCTTCATGTCATTGGTGCCTTTAAAAATCGTTGGCTCGATATAGAAACCTGTTCCGACTTCATTTCGTGGGTCACCACCAGTAATGAGCTGTGCACCTTCATTTTTACCTGTAGCGATACAGCCTAAAATTTTGTCTTGCTGCTCTTGCGATGCTTGTGCGCCAATCATGGTGTCAGTATCTAAAGGATGACCGGTCTTAATACGTTTGACACGCTCGACAGCCATTTCCAAGAATCGATCAGCAATGCTTTCCTGTACCAAAGCACGTGAAGGACAGGTACAGATTTCACCTTGGTTTAGCGCAAACATGGCAAAACCTTCGAGCGATTTATCAAGGAACTCATCATCTTTGTCCATGATGTCTTCAAAGAAGATGTTCGGTGATTTTCCACCAAGTTCTAAAGTCACAGGAATGATATTTTCAGTCGCATATTGCATGATCATTTGACCGACAGCGGTTGAACCTGTGAAGGCGATTTTTGAGATGCGTGGATTGGTCGCCAATGGACGACCGACTTCAACACCATAACCATTCACAATATTCAGCACGCCCGGTGGGAGTAAGTCTTGAATGAGTTCAGCCAAGACCAAGATGCTGACAGGCGTTTGCTCCGCAGGTTTCAACACGATGCAGTTTCCCGCAGCCAATGCTGGAGCAAGTTTCCAAGCCGCCATCAAGATTGGGAAATTCCACGGAATAATTTGACCGACCACACCAAGTGGTTCATGGAAATGGTAAGCAATAGTATTTTCATCAATTTCAGAAATGCCGCCTTCTTGGGCACGGATACAGCCGGCAAAATAACGGAAATGATCAATACACAGTGGAATATCAGCGGCTAAGGTTTCACGAATCGGTTTACCGTTGTCCCAGGTTTCTGCGACCGCAAGGAGCTCTAGGTTTTCTTCAAGTCGATCGGCAATTTTTAATAAAACATTTGAGCGTGTGGTTGGGGAAGAGGCGTTCCATTGGGCTTTGGCTTTATGCGCTGCATCCAAAGCCAATTCAATATCTTCAGCAGAAGAACGTGGCACTTTGGTAAAAACTTTACCGTCTACAGGGGAGATATTTTCAAAGTATTCACCTTTCACTGGCGCGACCCATTGGCCACCAATCAGGTTTTCATACTGAGCTTTAAACTGAACTTTTGAACCGGGTTGATTAGGATCGACATAACGCATATGAATTTTCCTTTGCTTGTTTATTATGATCTTGTTGGGCTGCCTATCTGTGGCAATCTACAGCTTTGGTATAAGGTACTTTTGTACATTATTTGATTAGCATAGCCTGTATAAGGTTGGAAAAAGGTTGGAGACAAGAAGGTTTACAATATTTTTTTTCAGTCTTAAAAACAAAAGCCGGGAAACGGATTTTTAGTCATGAATTGTTGTGAGAATAATGAATGATGATACAGAAGGATTTATCTGAAAAACGACAGAATGTCGAACGGTTAAGGCAGGGCATGAGTCTGTCAAAGCAGCAAACTTCGCAATTGAATGAGAGCATTGCGAGTTCTTGGCAGCGATCGGCGCAGGCGGAAATTCCGGAGAACCGGAGTGCTGCGCCTTTGGTGAATTTAAGTCCTCAGAGTCAACAGCAGTCGGCATTGCATCACGCGTTGCAACATTGTGCCGAAGATTTAAAACACATTGCCGAACAGTCGTCGATGGTACTTGCTGTGGGTGATGTGGGTAGCACGATTATTTGGAGTGCGTCGAGTCGGCAAATGCAAAGTGCTGCGGAAAGTGTGCATTTTATTGCAGGTGGGCAATGGCGCGAAGAATTGGTCGGCACCAATGCATTAGCGTTGTCTTTAAAAACCCAACAGTCGAGTTGTGTGTTTTCAAATGAACATTACATGCCATCAGTACATGAATGGGTCTGCTATGCAGCACCGATTATCGATCCACATACGCAGCAAATTTTGGGCGTGGTTGATTTATCCACCGTGTGGAAAAACCACAATAGTTTAGGGCTACTTGCGGCTGAACGCTGCGCTTCGATTATTCAATCGGCTTTACTCGATTTTCAAAAACAGCATTTGTATATTCGGGCCTTTGCTGTGCCGAAAGTGTTATTTAATGGCAAAGTGATGGTGCTGACCCCACGGCAAATTGAAATTTTGACCATCTTGGCGCTATGTCCACAAGGCATGACCTTAGATACTTTGCATCAAGCCTTATATGGTGAACGCAAGGTGAGTGTTGGGACTTTAAAAGCGGAAATGTCGCAGCTACGCGATATTTTGGGCGGCATGTTAGGCTCAAGACCCTATCGCTTATTGGCGCAAGTCGAAGCCGACTTTTTACAAGCCGAGCAAGCTTTAGATGCAGGTTATCTCGATTCTGCATTAAAACTGTGTTCAGGGGTTTTCTTGGCCAAAACCGAAAGTCCTTTTTTAGGGGCATGGCGTGATTGTCTTGAGTCACGATTAAGCCAAGCGATTTTTAATGCCAAAGAAACGGATGTTCTGCTCAAGCATGTCGCGCGTTTTCCTGAAGCCATTGATGCGGTTGAACGCCTGATTGAGCTGATGCCGAGATCGCATCCCGTACATCAGACCTTGTTGAAATTAAAACAGTAAGTTGCAATGTCATACAGGCTATTAAAGACCTTTATTGGCCAGCCATTGAAAGAGCTGGGTATAGACTTGTTCTCGCGCGGTTTTTTCCGAAAGTACTAAATCATGCAAGCCATTGTGAATGCTTTGAATGGTGACATCGCCTTGAATTTTCTTGGCATATTTTTGGATATCTTTTACACCCAAAATCACATCACTGGTCTGCGCTGCTTTACCCCATTTTTTGGGATTTTTAGTTTGATGCGAGTGCATGACTAAGACCGGTACATCTAGGCTGACACCTCGGTGGATCTCCTTTTGAGCCTCATAAATTGTCCGTACAAAACTTAAATACACCATTGGATAGCGGGTCTTTTTCCAGTCTAAATTGAAGTCCCATTCACCCTTGAGTTCACGGTGTAAGCTGGCGGTGTACCATTTATTTAGTTCACTTGGGAATTTTAGATTTGGAAAAGTCTTTGCCAATTTACTCAGCTGTGGAATACCCAGTGCGCGTTTCACTGGATTCATGTTGAAATCATAAAATGGGCTGTTAACCCAAAGGGCTTGAATTAAAGGATGATTTGGATGATGGGCTGCATACAAAGTGGTGGTTAAGCCACCGGTAGAATGACCACAGAGCAGCAAGGCATCATGACCTTCATCAGCAATGATCGTTAGGGCTTGATCTATTTCGGCATCGTATTCAGACAGTGCATGCACATTATAGTATTTTTGATGCGGGCGGATTGAGCGACCATATTTTCTTAAATCTAAGGCATAAAAGTCGAAACCGTGCTGATTGAAGCGTTCCGCCATTTCGGTTTGGAAAAAATAATCGATAAAACCATGGATATAGAGCACCGCTTTGGAGGTAGGAGCCGTGGCTTTTTTGCGAACCAGTGTGGCAACCACTGGGCCTTCATAATCATCCGGGAAGGTCAGCGTGGCTTGTTCATAGCCTGCGCCCAAAATGTCAGGCTGATACTGAATTGGTGAATGGCTCATTATTATACTCTTTAATATTATTGGACATTATGCTTTATCCTTGATGAGTCATGAGCTTTTGTCAAATGAATAATCGATGCTGTTTTACCGACTAAAAAAGAGTGACCTCAGTATGAAAGCGACCAATCTAGAGTCGCTTCCCTGAAATAAAAAGTGAAATGGATTCAGTTGAGCCTACATCACCAGACTCAAAGGGTAATGTAGGCACTTAGGTCACTTAAACATGAAGACCTTTGAGGGCTTAACTTAAACGGCCGCTTTGAAGTCGACCACAGAGGCATTGGCTTTAAGCGCTGCCTTGAAAATATCAACCACTTGAGCATGAGTCGCTTTACGTGGGTTGGTCAGCATGCAGGCATCTTTTTGCGCATTTTCAGACATGATGTTGAGGTCTTGTTCTTTCACACCGAGTTCAGAAAGGCTCGATGGAATGCCAATCGAAGCAGAGAGTTCACGGATTGCTGCAATCGCTGCATAAGCCGCTTCAGTCACCGTTAAACCGTCGGTTGGCACACCCATGAGCTGCGCGATACGTGCATATCGGTCAGGGCAGGCGATCAGGTTAAATTCGCAAACGTGTGGTAGCAGCACGGCATTACATACGCCATGTGGCAAGTTGTAGAAGCCGCCAAGTTGGTGAGCCATCGCGTGGACATAACCTAAAGATGCATTGTTAAATGCCATCCCTGCTAAGTACTGTGCATAGCTCATCGCATCACGTGCTTCTAGGTTTTCGCCATTGGCGACGGCAGGGCTGAGCCATTCACTGATCATTGCAATGGCTTTTTCAGCACAAGCATCGGTAATAGGATTGGCTGCTGTAGAAACATAAGCTTCGACCGCATGTGTTAATGCATCCATACCGGTTGCTGCAGTGAGCGCCGCAGGTTTCGCAATCATCAGTTTCGGGTCATCAATAGCGATAAGTGGGGTACAACGCCAATCGACAATCGCCATTTTAACGTGGGTGTCGGTATTGGTAATAATACAGAAACGGGTCATTTCTGATGCCGTACCTGCGGTGGTATTAATCGCAATGAGTGGAGTCATTGGAACTGTACTTTTATCGATGCCTTCATAGTCACGAATATGACCACCACCGGCAGTGACTAAGCCAATGCCTTTGGCACAGTCATGAGAAGAGCCGCCACCGAGAGAGACAATAAAGTCACAGCCATTGTCATTGTAGGCATCTACACCGCTATGCACGTTGGTGTCAGTTGGGTTGGGTTCTGCGCCCGGAAAGATGTGACTTTCTACGCCAGCTTCAGTTAAATATGCGGCAATCGTATCTGCTACACCAAATTTGTAAAGACCGGCATCGGTCACGATAAGCGCTTTCTTTGCGCCAAGATTTTGCGCCTTTGCACCAATTTCTTTAGCACAGCCGGGGCCAAAAAGTGAAACACAAGGGATGTAAAAACCGTTTGTTTGATCTGCAATATTTTTAAAAGCCATGGTGCGATTCCTTCTACCATTCATTGTCATTTGTTATGGGTGATACTCACCTAAACTGAGTATTGCGAGGGATGTTTTAAATTCACACCTACCAAAGACCTACCAAAATTAAGGCTTTGTTTTGAATTTATTTAATTGATTGAAATTTAATCATTAATTATTTTTGCTATTTTCTAAGATTCGCTAAAAGTCGTATACATTTAAGCCAAAATAGGCGTTGCGATGATTGGATGCATGATCGAGTTATCAGATTATAAAATCTAACTAAAACTACTATTAATTTACTAAATGCCCCAAAGCGCTCGAATCAGGATAGGCTATAACAAATAACGATATAGTCACTTTTGTGCATTTCGCTTTTTGCAGTGCGAAACAAAAGATTAATTAAACGAGTTAAATAATGCCTAGTGAAAATTTGAAAACGAAACGACCTTTATATATTCCTTATGCCGGAAATACACTTTTAGAACTCCCACTTTTAAATAAAGGCTCTGCGTTTAATGAAGATGAACGTAAGAGCTTTAATTTGCACGGTTTAATTCCACACGTCACAGAAAGCATTGAAGAGCAAAGTCAGCGTTCTTATCAGCAATATTGTGCATTTAATAGTGATATCAATAAGCATATTTACCTGCGTAATATTCAAGACACCAACGAGACGCTGTTCTATCACTTAATTGAAAACCACCTCAGTGAGATGATGCCGATCATCTATACACCAACAGTGGGTGAAGCTTGTCAGCGTTTTTCAGATATTTACCGTCGTCATCGTGGGATTTTTATTTCATATCCTGACCGTGATCATATTGACCAAATTATTCATAACGTGAATAAAAAGAACGTGAAAGTGATCGTTATTACGGACGGTGAACGTATTCTTGGCCTAGGTGACCAAGGCATTGGCGGGATGGGGATTCCAATTGGTAAGTTGTCACTGTACACCGCATGTGGTGGCATCAGTCCAGCCTATACTCTGCCGATTACTTTAGATGTCGGAACCAATAACCAACAGCTCTTGAATGACCCGATTTATATGGGATGGAGTCAGCCTCGTATCAGCGGTGAAGAATATTATCAATTTGTCGATGACGTGATTAAAGCCATTCAACAACGTTGGCCAAAAGCATTGATTCAATTTGAAGACTTTGCACAAAAAAATGCGATGCCTTTATTGGAAAAATATCGCGATAAAATTTGCTGCTTCAATGACGATATTCAAGGAACAGCAGCGGTGTCTGTCGGAAGTTTAATTGCGGCATCACGTGCAGCAGGTAAACAGCTCAAAGATCAAATCGTCACATTCTTAGGGGCAGGTTCAGCAGGTTGCGGGATTGCAGAACAGATCATCAAGCAAATGGTGGCGGAAGGTTTAACCGATGCTCAAGCGCGTGCGCGGGTGTTTATGGTCGATCGCTTTGGTTTAATTACTGAAAATCAGCCGAATCTTTTAGATTTCCAACGTAAACTTGCCCAATCTACAGACAATGTTGCACATTGGGCTGATGCCGAATCTATGATTTCACTGTTGGATGTGGTGAAAAATGCCAAACCTACGGTACTGATTGGTGTTTCGGGACAACCAGGGCTGTTTAGCCAAGAGGTCATTGAAACGATGGCTGCGAATTGTGAACAGCCTATTGTGTTGCCACTGTCTAATCCGACATCGCGTGTCGAAGCGGTGCCTGCAGATATTATTGAGTGGACCAAAGGTAAGGCTCTGATTGCGACTGGTAGTCCATTTGCACCAGTGAATTATCATGGAAAGATTCATCATATTTCACAGTGCAATAACTCCTATATTTTCCCGGGGATTGGTCTCGGTGTGATTGCATCTGGGGCGAAACGTGTGACGGAAAATATGCTGATGGCATCGAGTACGGCGTTGGCAGACTGTTCACCAAAATTGGCAGATCCAAATGCCGATTTATTGCCAAGTTTGGATTATTTACAGGATATTTCGAAGAAAATCGCATTGAAAGTGGCATTAGCTGCGATTGCTGATGGTGTTGCGCCAAATGTCAGCATTGAAGTACTAGAACAGGCCATTGAAGAGAATTTCTGGAAACCTGAATATCGTGATTATGTCCGTGTGACTTATTAATTTGGTCTAAAGATGCTGATTGAACAGAATCGATTTTGCATCTAATCGAAAAATACCCTAATCCAGATTAGGGTATTTTTTATGTATAGAGGCATATTTTTTTAAGAAATACGAAAAATTATCGAGCGGGGCGCTTTAAATCTTTAAATTTTGCATTTATCGAGCTGGTTGGAAATGTGATCTCCGCAAGCTTGAACCAGCATTACGATCGCGACCAAGACCACAATCACTGCTAGCATGATTTGCATATCAAAGCGTTGATAACCGTAACGGTAAGCAATATCCCCCAAACCACCTGCACCGATCGCCCCTGCAATGGCAGAAGAATTAATCATGGTCACCAAGGTCACAGTAAAGCCCGCGACGATGCCAGGAAGCGCTTCAGGGAGCAGCACATGCCAAATGATTTGTTTGCGATTACAGCCGATGGCTTGAGCGGCCTCAATCAGACCTTGATCGACTTCACGTAAACTCACTTCTGCAATGCGTGCAAAAAAAGGCGTGGCCGCAAGGGTTAAAGGCACGACGGCAGCCCAAACGCCATAACTGGTGCCCACAATAAAGCGCGTGAGCGGAATGAGCGCCACCATTAAAATAAGAAAAGGCACCGAACGGGTAATATTGACCAACCAACCTAGGGTATGGTTTAGGCTTTTTGAAGGATAAATCCCGTGTTCAGCACTACACACCAATACGACCGCTAAAGGCAGGCCGATCAGAAAGGCCACAAAAGCTGAAACGCCGACCATCAGTAAAGTATCAATGGTTCCACTAATCAGTAAATCAATGAGTTGATCGTGCATAGCCAAGTACCTCAATCTGTGCGATATGGTGTTTAAGTTGTTCAGATAAGGCCTTGATATCTAAATGGCTGTGGTCCACAGCAACAATCAACGAGCCAATTAAATGCCCTTGAATACTATCGATATGACTTTGATACAGATGTACTGGCGCCTGAAATTGATCAAAAATAAACTTTAAGTCCGGCGACTGTTGTAGTGTCGATTCATAGCGTAATTTTAAAATGATTTGATCATTTGAATCTGACGGTTGTGGCTGAATGTCGCTTGGTAAATCAAGTTGTTCAAGGTTGAGTAACTCTTGTGTGATCTGCTGCTGAGGCGTAGAAAACACTTTCCAAACCTGTCCTGCTTCTACAATTTCGCCTTGATCGATCACCACAACTTGATCGCAAATCTCGCGAATGACCTGCATTTCATGGGTAATCAACACAATGGTGATACCAAGCTTTTGATTAATTTCTTTAAGCAAAGACAGCACAACAGAAGTACTTTCAGGATCGAGTGCAGAAGTCGCTTCATCACAGAGTAAAATTTCCGGATGATGAACTAACGCTCGTGCAATCCCAACACGTTGTTTTTGCCCGCCCGAAAGTTGAGAAGGGTAGTGCGCTGCTTTATTTTCAAGACCGACCAACTTCAGCACTTCATTCACTCGCTGAGCGATATCGGCTTGACTGAAATTGGCGATTTTAAGGGGCAGCGCGATATTGTCATACACGGTTTTGGCAGACATCAAATTAAAATGCTGAAAAATCATCCCAATACGCTGACGCAGGGCTATCAACTCTGCATGATTTAAGCGAGATAATTCCTGTTGATGGATGTGAATACTGCCATCACTGATTTGTTCTAAGCCATTCAGCGTTCGAATCAGCGAAGATTTACCCGCGCCGCTTTTCCCAATAATGCCGAATATTTTGCCTTGTGGAATATTCAGATTGATATCTTTTAAGGCATGAACCTGCTGTCCTTGCACATCATAAAATTTATTTAAATTTTTGATTTGGATATGGGGGACGGCAAATTCAACCGATGAACCGAAACTCACCATGAGTGACTCCTTATTTCCAACCAGGGAACCACAGTTTTGCACCAAAATCTGCGTCCAATGCTTGTTTAACTTTAGGTGAGTTTTGATAAATATCGACAAATTTACGCAGTTTATCATCATGATCTACATAGTCATCACGTACGGCAAATAAGATGGCAAAACGCTTGTCAGTATTGGAGTCAAATAACAATGCATTTTCAGGATCGGCAGTTTTTGCTAGACGTAAATAATGTGGATAGCCAAAAGCCAGATCGACATCATCAATCGCACGTGCCGTTTGAGGGCCTTCCACCTCAATAAATTGAAGCTGTTTAGGATTAGCTGCAATGTCATTTAAAGTCGATAAAAAGTTATCTGGCTGTTTCAGTTCAATGAGCTTGGCTTGCTGTAACAGTTGTAAGGCACGGCCCTGATTGACCGGATCATTCGGAATCACCACTTTGGCTTTATGGGGTAAATCAGCAAAGTTTTTATACTTTTTTGAATACAGTCCGACATGGGTTGCAGCACCGACATCAAAGGCTTTGATTTTAAAATCCGTTTCTTTTTTTGCATTGTCTAGAAACGGCTGATGTTGGAAAAAGTTCGCATCAATATCGCCGTGGTTTAGGGTGATATTCGGGGTATTCCAGTCCGAAAATTCCACCAACTTCACGTTCAGCCCTTGCTGCTTGGCTTCATCTGCAGCGACTTGTAAGGGTTTAGCAAAAGATGGGCTAATCCCAATCACCAATTCACTTTGATGACTTTTCTTTTGTTGATTCCAAATGACTAAGCCAATCACCAAGATGGCCACGATCACACCAATCAGTGTGAATTTAGATTTTGCTGTTTGTGCCATGGCACACCTCTATATTTCGAAATAATTAAATTTTTTGTCTAAAATATTGTGTTTTAAATGCAGCTTATGCTGTCTCAACGTTTTTAAGCGCTGCCTGAGATGACGTGTCTGAAGTGGGACATCGGTAGCGATGAGCAGGATGTGTCGTGGCTAAATGGTCACCTTGTTGAAACAGTTTTTGCCGCAAACTACCGGTGTCATACGCAGTTTTATAGCGACCACGTTGCTGTAATTCAGGAATCACCAAACGGATAAAATCTTGATGTGACTCAGGTGCAACGGTGCGAGTCAGATTAAATCCATCGATGCCAGTTTCATCCAAATAATCAATCAACTGCTTTGCAACGTTGGCGCCACTCCCGACAAAGAGCGGATAACGCCCACCTAGAACGTGCTGAGCACGCAAATCTTGGCGAGTGATTTTTTGCTCTTTAAATTTTTGATTGACCGATGCGATGCTATTGGTCTGCTGATATGGAATGGCTTCATCTTCTGCAAAGTTGGCGAGGTTCATCCCAATCGAGCTGGAAAAGTGTGCTAGTCCCGCTTCAGGGTTGGCATAGCGAATGTATTCAGCCAATTTCTCTTGGGCGAGTTCATCGGTCTCTGCAGTCACTACCGTAATGCCTACAAAGAGTTTCACAGCTTGTGGGTCACGACCTTGCGCTGCAGTTTGGCTGCGAATTTTTTGTACTTGATTTTTAACTTTTTCTGCGCTGTCTGCACCGATAAACATGCCTTCTGCATGTTGCGTAGCAAAAGCTAAACCACGTGGTGAAGCACCGGCCTGATACAACACAGGGGTGCGCTGAATCGATGGAGAAACTTGAAATACCCCTTGGCTTTGATAGAACTTCCCTTGGTGTTGAATGGCATGTACTTTTTTTGGGTCGCTAAAGATGCGATTTGCTTTATCTTTTTGAACCGCATCATTTTCCCAAGAGCCTTCCCAGAACTTATAGCAAAGCTGCAAAAACTCTTCAGCTTGTTCATAGCGTAGATCATGATCTTTCAGGCCTTTTTGCCCAATCAAGCGTTCTGCACTGTCTAGATATCCAGTCACGATATTCCAACCGATTCGACCTTGGGTCAGGTGGTCTAGGCTGGCAAATCGACGTGCAAATTGATAAGGCGTTTCATAGCTCAAATTGACTGTTACGCCAAAACCTAAGTTTTCAGTGACCGCAGCCATTGCAGAAATTAGAGTGCTGGGGTCATGGCTCGGCAGTTGGATCGACTCTTTAAGTGTGAGGTCAATATTGCCTTCATAAACATCATAGACCCCGGTGATATCTGCAATAAATAGCCCGTCAAACAGCCCTTGCTCCAAGGTTTTGGCAAGATCGGTCCAATAGCTTAGTTCATTAAAGCGGTGTGACTCATCGCGTGGATGGGTCCATAAGCCATGATTGATATGGCCGACACAGTTCATGTCGAAGGCATTCAGTAAAATTTTCTTGGCTGTATGTGATCGGGTATCTGCTGTGGTGATTTGGCTCATTACAAGGTCCCTCGACGTGGGGGCAATACGCCATTCAGGAGGTAATTGGCAATGAAGAAATATTTCCAACGCCCTGCATCATGCAAGGTATGGACACGTGCATTACGCCAAAAACGATCTAGGCCATCATCACGTTGACTGCCACGGCTGCCTGCAAGCTCAATCAATTTTGAAGCCGCTTTCAGTGCAGTTTCAGTACTATGCGCACGCACTTTCGCTACATCTAATGAGGCTTTTGCGATGTTTTCGGCATTGGGCTGTGGGCGAGCAGCATCGATGGAGCGAGCAGCTTGTTTCAGCAAGACCTCACTGGCGCGAACATCTGCGGCAATGCGACCGAGTTCGTATTTGGTTAAAGGATCTTCGCTTGCAAGATCAAGACCTGAATCAATCCATGGTCGAGCTTGGTGTACGCGGCTCAAACTTTCTTCAAAGGCTGCGCGGGATATACCAACTTCAATCGCAGCATGCATAATTTGCGCAAATGGCCCAACCAATGTCGGCTCCGTAAATGCCCGATCAAAGGGAATGACATCTATGGCAGGAACTGCAACTTGGTGAAATTTTACAGAGCCGCTACCCGTGGTGCGCTGTCCAAACCCTGTCCAATCATCGATCAGCTCTAAACCTGTACTTTCACGTGCAATAAAGGCTAAATATTCACGACCATCTTGGTCTTTGACCAATGTGGGAATACGATGTGCAAATAAACTGCCGGTACAATAAAACTTCTCACCATTCACCACAAAACCATTGTCATGAGAGCGAATCGACGTTTGTTTTTGCGCAGCGGTTTTGGTTTTAAACTCGGCTAAGGCATTGCCAAAACGAGCGCCAGCAAGCACTTCGGCATAAAGCTTTTGCTTTTGTTCAGTTGTGCCGGTGTTTCGTAATACTTCCAATGCATAAAAATGGTTTTGTGGAATTTGCCCAATTGAGCCATCTACACCACTCATAAGCGCAATCACTTGCGCCACGGTATAACTTGAAACTTCGGCACCGCCAAATGCCTTGGGAACCGTGATTGCCCAGAGACCAGATTGACTATAGGCCTCGATTTCATCAAACGGCAGTATGCGTTCGGCATCACGTTGCACGGCATTTTTTCTAAATTGTTCGGCTAATTGTTTTGCAATTTCAAGTGCTTCTGCATCGGACTGAATAATATGCGCAGGTGTTGTTGATATGGCCTGTAGCGAATTAATATTTGGAAATGAGGTCATCAGAATTCTCCTTAAATCCACGCATGGCGTGCAGGTAATTTATGATTTAAGTAATAGTCGCCTAAGGTATGCAGCTTCCAGCGCACAGGATCATGTAAGGTGTGTACTCGGGCATTGCGCCAGTGTTGATCAAGGTTATGGGCACTCAAACTTGCACGGCTGCCGCCTAATTCAAGGAGTTTTTCAGAGATCTGTAAGGCTGCATCATTGGCATAGATTTTAGCTTCAGCGACACGAATCGAAGCTAGAGCGGCTTGTTGTTCACTCACCTGATCAAGCTGATCTAATTCATCGAGGTAATCTGCGGCTTCATCTAAAAGTAAAATCGCAGCATCCAGTAAAACTGCAGATTTCCCCACTTCTTGTAGGGTGTAGGGCTCAAAACTGGCTTTCTCAACTTGTGCATCCACAATCGGACGGGCTTTTTGTACCGCAGAAAGGGTGTCTGCAAAGGCAGCTTCTGCAATCCCGACATCAATCGCGACTTGCATCAATTGTGAAAAGGCGCCGCGATACGTTGGCCTTGCAGAAAGCTTACGTTCATCAAAAATTAATAGGGGGTCTACTGCCACATGGTTTAGTTTGACGGTGCCACTAGACGTTGTACGCTGACCAAAACCATTCCAGTTATCAATCACTTCTACGCCTGTAGCGTGTCGATCAATGATGGTCAGGACAACATGACCTTCAGGGTGAACGGCTTTAATCGCCAACCAATCTGCAAAACTACTGCCGGTTGAATAGAACTTTTCACCATTAACAACATACTTTCCATTTTCAATGCGCAGCGTTGTGTTTAAGGTTTTAGTGTCTTTGGTGTTGCGCTCTGGGCCACCATTGGCTAAACGTTTTCCCTGTAAAATTTCATTAAAAATAAAGGCTTTTTGCTCATCCGTTCCCATGAGGTCAATCATATACAGCAAGGCAATTTGGTTTTGTGGAATTTGGCCCACGCTAGAATCTGCTTTATTGATAATGCGAAAAACCTGCGCCAGTGTCTTGTTGGACACGTAGGCACCGCCAAATTTTTTGGGAATACGAATGCCACCTAAACCTTTTTGACTGAATAAGTCGATTTCTGCAAATGGGAGTAGGCGGTTCTGATCACGTTCATTTCGACCTTCCAAAGCAAAATCGGCAACGTGATAAGCTGCATGAATCGCTTCTAAGTCATTTTCAATAACATGAATATTTTCAGAGATTAAATGAGACATAATGACACCTTTAATAGATATCAAAACGCTACTCGTAAATGCGGAATTTTTTAAATGATGGATTATTCTTAACTTAGCAAAATGTCTGTTTAGCATTTAATCTGCATAAAAAATATGCAAATTTGATAAAATAAGTGTTTGATTTAAAACAATAGATGTAGGAAAAACAACAAGAGGATTGATGATGAAAATCTGGTGTTAGCAACTTTGTAGATATTCAACTTTAAAAATAATATATCTAAGACAGGGGCTTAGCTGTTTTTTTTAATACTTTTTATTAATGGTGATCAATCAGCTTGAACTCCAATAGATGCTCAATATCATAGAGCTATGCAAAGATTAAAAAAGGGCTATAAATTGATTCAAATGTTTTTCAATCTGCAATAAAAAAGCCCCCATCTTTCGATGAGGGCTTTTTGAATTTGGAGCGGGAAAGGAGACTCGAACTCCCGACCCCAACCTTGGCAAGGTTATGCTCTACCAACTGAGCTATTCCCGCGGAGTCTATCCTGTTTTTTTACTAAAAAACTGAATCGAAAAAAATTTGGAGCGGGAAAGGAGACTCGAACTCCCGACCCCAACCTTGGCAAGGTTATGCTCTACCAACTGAGCTATTCCCGCGGAGTCTATCCAATTTTTTAAATAAAAAACCGAATGAAAAAATTTTGAGCGGGAAAGGAGACTCGAACTCCCGACCCCAACCTTGGCAAGGTTATGCTCTACCAACTGAGCTATTCCCGCATAGCCACGTATAATACATTAAGGATTTTTCAGGTCAATAACTTTATGAAAATCTGTGCATCGTTTGCATAAAATAAAAACAATTTGTTTGAAAATTGGAAGATTTTTGCAGGTCGAAGGCTTCCATTTTGGTGAAATCATGCAATTCAGATGGTTTCAGCAACTTTGCGACACAAGAACTTGAACAAATACAGGCTATACTAAGACCAGTTGAACCTTTTTTGAATTTGGGAGAGCCGTTTTGAGTTTAGAACAGCAATTAATTGAGCGTCTACAGACATTAGCGCCTACACATCTTGAAGTGGTGAATGAGTCCGCAGGTCATGGTGGTTATTTCCCAGGTAAAGAGTCGCATTTTAAAGCGGTGATCGTGAGTGAGGCTTTTACAGGCTTGCGTTTGGTGCAACGTCATCAAAAAGTCTATGCCGCAGCCGGTGATTTACTTAGTCCGGGGCAAATTCATGCCTTGGCTATTCATGCGTTTTTACCCGAAGAATGGAAAGGTCAAGATACCACTAGCCCTGAATGTGCGCATGCACCTAAGTCATCTTAAGGTGAGCCATGGAAACGCAATTAATCATTAAAATCATTCATATGTGTGGCGTGGCTTTAGGCTGTGCTGCCATTTTCATTCGTGCTTTTACGCTGTTTAAAGGGACGCAGGGCAATTTACCCAATCCGGCAGGACGGAAATTTTTTGTTGCTTTGCAACATGGCTCAATGATGCTAATTGCCGTAACAGGAATTATCTTATTGTTTATGAAGAACTTTGACGTGCAGCCATGGTTCTATGCCAAAGTTATACTGTTTTTGGCCTTGCTGTCTTCTTTATCTAAAGCGTATAAAAAAGATGACAGTGTTTTATTGGTTCAGCGCCGTGCGGGCTTATTTATTGCAGCTGTTGCACTTATTTTCATCATTACATTGGTTATAATCAAACCAGTTTTTGGATAAATGGCTTATCCACATGGCCGATTTCAAGGCTTGAGTAGAAAAACAAAGATTAGAGGGTTTTGAATGCGTACGCGTGTGGTATTTAACCAAAAAGGTGGTGTGGGGAAATCGAGTATTACGGTCAATTTAGCTGCGATAAGCGCGCACCAAGGTTTAAAAACTTTGGTGATTGACCTCGACCCTCAAGCCAATTCAAGTCAATATTTGTTGGGGGATGATGCGACCTACTCAGCAGATAAGCCCGCACTTGAACCCAATATTGAAAATTATTTTGAAGAAGTCTTGGGGACGCAACAAAGTAAAGGTTTGTTGGGAAATGCCATTGGTTCGATTTTAAAAAATCGTACTAAAGGTCTAGAAAGCTATGTACATCAATCACCGTTTAAAAATTTAGATGTAATTCCTGCAAGCCCAAATTTGGGTGCGTTGGCACATGCCTTAGAATCTAAGCATAAAATTTACAAACTGCGTGATGCTTTGCAGCAGATGAGCGGTCAATATGATCGAGTGTTTATTGATACACCGCCGGCCTTTAACTTTTTTACTTTATCTGCGTTGATTGCGGCAGATCGCGTGCTGATTCCATTTGACTGTGACGTGTTTTCAAAACGAGCTTTACAGACCCTGATCGAAAATGTGTTGGAAACGCAGGATGATCATAATGATCGTTTGGAAATTGAAGGCATTGTGGTCAATCAATTTCAAGCACAGGCGAAGTTACCGCGTGAAGTTGTACAACAACTCAAAGATGAAGGTCTTCCTGTATTGGACAGCATGTTACCGCCTTCAGTGCTGATGAAAGAATCTCATCATAAAAATCAACCTTTAATCCATTTGGCTGCAGATCATAAATTGACGCAAGCCTATCAATCATTGTTCAATGAAATTGAGCAAAAGTAGTATCGAGAAAAGTATGAATGCACTTAAATGTGGTCTAGTTGCTTTCACTGCTGTTGTATTGGGTGCATGTGCAAGTACGCCTAAACCAAGCTATGTTTCACCTACACAGTATCAGTCTTTGAGTTGCCAACAATTGCAAAGTAAATACAACCGAATCCACGACTATATTCAAAATGGTGTAGAAACACCGAAGCGCACAGGCGTTGGTGTGGGTGTTGGCCTCGGTGGTGGCTGGGGCAGCCGTGGAGGTTGGGGAATTGGTCCGAGTATTTCGGTCAATATGGGACAATCTTCAAATACCAAACGTACCGAACTTTCACGCGTTCTAGGTGAGCAAGAAGCGATTGTACAGGCAGCAAAATTTAAGGGTTGTCCGATTATCGTTCGCACAAATTCGGCTACTGCAGCAAAATCATAAACGGATCATGAGCAGAGGCTTAGGCCTGTGCTATGAGAAAAGTGTAATAAAATTTGTCAGTAGGCGAGGCGTCTACTGGCATTTTTTTTGAGTCAAATAAACTGCACTATTTAGAGCCAATAAAATATTTAAATCTATGAAAAAATTAAATTAAATATTATTCGTAAATTTTAATACCTCCTACTGGTCTTGAACATTCAGCGTGAGTGCATTGACTTGTACAAGGATAAAACTGACCTAGCGCGTACTTGTTTTTTTAAATTCATTTCGGCTAAGGTGTGCGCTTTGAAACATTGTCTGGGTATTTATGATTGAGAGTTGGCTTTTTGTATTTGCAATGATTGCGGTGATGATGACGCCGGGACCTAGCAATGCACTAATGGCAAGCTCTGCACATCAACAAGGTATTGCAAAGACGTGCATGCTGATTCCTGCAGAATTATTGGGCTATTTCTATGCCATTAATTTGTGGGCGTTGATTATTCATTTAAGCGCTCCAGTGTGGCCGAATTTAATTCACTTACTGCATTTTCTCAGTATTGCCTATGTTTTATGGTTGGCTTTTCATTTGTGGAAATCGACGCATTTACATCAGTACAATCAAAAACATCCTTCAATTCAACCACGTGAATTATTCATTTCCTCGTTAAAAAATCCGAAAGCCTTGCTTTTTGCTGCAGGTATTTTCCCAATTGAAACTTGGGCAAGCCCATTAAATTTTATTTTGGTTTTCGCTGTATTTAGCGTGGTTTTGCTGCCTGTTGCGTTGTTTTGGATGTCATTTGGACGAACGATTTTGGCGGGTAAGACCCAAAAAATTAAGGCCGATCTTCTGTATAAAGGATCGGCCCTGATGCTGATTTTATGTATGTTTCCTGTGGTTTTACGCTTTTTTGCTTAAAGGCGTTCACCACATCGGTTTATTTCTTTAATTTTGCTCGAATAAAACCAATTACACCCGGTAAAACACTAATAATAATGATGCCGAAGATCAGATGGGTGAAGTTATCTTTCACGATGGGCATATTGCCAAATAAATAACCCAAAGTGATAAATGAGCCAACCCAGCAAATCGCACCAATCATGTTAAAAGTCAGGAAGTACTTGTAGTTCATGCTGCCTGCACCTGCGACAAAAGGCGCGAAGGTTCGTGCAAAAGGAATAAAGCGGGCAAAAATAATGGTTTTACCACCATGTTTTTCAAAGAATTTCTGCGTATTCACCAAATGTTGACGGTTAATGAAGCGTGATTCAATTTCAAAGACACGTGGGCCAATATATTTACCAATATGGTAGTTCAGCGTGTCGCCCAAGACTGCCGCGATAAACAGCAAAATCACCAAAACCCATGGATCCATGGCACCTGTCGACGCAGCGAGCGCGCCTGCTGCAAACAGAAGACTGTCACCCGGTAAAAAGGGCATGACGACTAAACCGGTTTCAACAAAAATAATCAGGAACAGAATTGCATAAATCCATACGCCATAATTGGTAATGAACTCGAGTAAATGGTCATCAACATGTAGTATAAAATCAATCAGTTCCATGGGGCTTATATGCGTAAAATAGTGGTCTGATGCTATCAGTCTGGGGCAGTAAAGTCAGTATTAAAACGTAATTAATTATCAGTAAAATCGTTCTATATATGGAATGATGAGTATTATAAAAGCATATTTAAAGAGAATAAGAAACGACCTAATCTAAGCACATCTTTTGAACAGTATTAAGAATAGGTTTCAGTATGCTTAACCCAAATTTGATGGTGAAAAATCTGAGTCAACAGCCTCAAATCAATTCAGTGCTCAGTCTCGTTGCACGTATATTAATGGCTTATATTTTTATTGTGGCAGGTTGGGGCAAAATTACGGCTTACACTGCAACCGCAGGTTATATGGAGTCAATGGGTGTACCGGCAGGGCTACTTCCGATCACCATTTTAGTTGAGTTGGGTGGTGGCTTAGCTTTATTGTTTGGTTTTCAAGCACGTTTTGCGGCATTGGGTCTAACCGTATTTAGTTTAATCACTGCATTTTTATTCCATGGTGGTGCTGAAGATGGCATTAACTTTATGAAAAACTTGGCGATGTCTGGCGGCTTATTATTTCTCATGCTGCATGGTGCTGGTCAATTCAGTTTTGATCATTGGATTGAAAAATCAAAATAAAGTTGTCATGAGTCCGAGCATCCATCAAAGCGGCGTTCTGCCGCTTTTTTCATGTCTACCGCTGATTGAAAGCGGATGGGTAAAGTCCTGAAATGTGTTGTAAAAAACACCGTTTGGCTTGGGATTTTTGCCCCTGTCCGAATAGTGTGCGAAAGTCCAAGAAAAATGTTAGAATACGGCGCTTATATTCGTTGCCTGCATAGTTGTTTGCCATGACTACCAATACCCAAATTACTGAAGACCGTATCCTGATTTTGGATTTCGGTTCTCAATATAGTCAGCTTATTGCACGTCGTGTACGTGAAGCTGGTGTTTATTCAGAAATGTACGCATTTGATATGTCTGAAGAAGACATTCGTGCATTTAACCCAAACGGGATCATTCTTTCAGGTGGTCCAGAAAGTGTTCATGAAGAAGGTAGTCCGCGCGCACCACAAGTTGTATTTGAACTTGGTGTACCTGTTTTAGGTATTTGCTATGGTCTACAAACCATGTCAGAACAGCTTGGCGGTAAAGTTGAGCCAGGTACTGTGCATGAATTTGGTTATGCAGAAGTTGATATTAAAGTCCGTGATGCTTTAATTGGTGATCTTGAAGATACCAAAGACCAATTAAAAGTATGGATGAGTCATGGCGATAAAGTGACTCAAATTCCTGAAGGTTTCCAAGTCACTGCAAGCACACCAAGCTGCCCAGTGGCGATGGTTTCTGATGAAAAACGTCGTTTCTACGGTATCCAATTCCACCCAGAAGTAACTCATACTGCGAAAGGTGCTGAGTTATTGTCTAACTTCGTACATGGCGTATGTGGTTGCCGTAACTTGTGGAACTCAGAAAACATCATCGATCTTCGCGTAGAACAACTTCGTGAGCAAATTGGTGATCAAAAAGTTCTATTGGGTCTTTCAGGCGGCGTCGATTCATCTGTTGTAGCTGCACTTTTACACCGTGCGATTGGCGACCAATTGACTTGCGTATTTGTAGATAACGGTTTACTTCGTTTGAACGAAGGCGAACAAGTGATGGACATGTTTGCGAAAAACATGGGTATCCGCGTGATTCGTGCCGACGCTGAAAATCGCTTCTTAACAGCACTTGCTGGTGAAGTTGATCCAGAGAAAAAACGTAAAATTATCGGTCGTGAATTCATTGAAGTGTTTGCTGAAGAAGCACGTAAGCTTGACGGTGTGAACTTCCTTGCTCAAGGTACCATTTACCCAGACGTAATTGAATCTGCGGCAAGCAAACAAGGTAAAGCGCACGTGATTAAATCACACCACAACGTGGGTGGTTTACCAGAAGATTTAGCATTCGAATTGGTTGAGCCAATCCGTGATTTGTTCAAAGATGAAGTTCGCCGTTTAGGTACAACACTTGGTCTTCCATTTGAAATGCTTTACCGTCATCCATTCCCAGGCCCGGGTCTAGGTGTACGTATTCTTGGTGAAGTGAAAAAAGAATATGCTGACATCCTTCGTCTAGCAGATGACATCTTCATGCAAGAACTTCGCGCAAGCGGCTGGTATGACAAAACTTCACAAGCATTTGCCGTATTCCAACCTGTGAAATCTGTGGGTGTCGTAGGTGATGGCCGTCGTTATGCATGGGTAATCGCGCTTCGTGCTGTAGAAACTGTGGACTTTATGACTGCACGTTTTGCACACCTTCCTTATGATCTTGTAGACAAGATTTCTACACGTATCATGAACGAAATTGCAGAAGTTTCTCGTGTTGTTTATGACGTATCGTCTAAACCACCTGCTACGATTGAATGGGAGTAATTTAGGGATTTCAAGAAGCGAAGCTTCTTGCCTAAATTACGCCAAGAGCTATGCTCGCGGCAGTTTTGGATTTCAAGAAACAACGTTTCTTGCCTAAATTACGCCGAAAGCTATGCTTGAGGCTATTTAGGGAAACCTAGATAATTCTAATAAAAAGGACGCCTCGGCGTCCTTTTTTATATCTCAACATTCTATTTATAAACAATTGACCAACTACTATCGCTTTCATTATTCGGTTCAGCTTTAGGCTTTACTTTATGGGTAAAGCTTTGCCAAGACTTCGTCGATTTACGTTCGGGTTTCATGCTTGAATCATATCGCTCTACACGGTTACGGCCATTTTCTTTTGCCTGATATAGTGCAATATCAGCTTGCTTAATCAGTTCAGTTAAATTTTGTTTATGTGATTTAAGCTGTGAAACACCAATGGAGACGGTAAATTGGATCGGGTGATTTGCGACATTCAGCAATGATTGATTTTGAAGCGTTAAACGAATACGTTCTGCGATTAACATTGCATCCTGTATTTGCGTTTCCGACAGCAGCACAATAAATTCTTCACCACCAAAGCGAGCCAAGACATCTTTTTGGCGCATTTCTTTGCGGGTGGTTTCAGCGATACATTGCAGTACTTGGTCACCAACATCATGCCCGTAATTATCATTAATATGTTTAAAATGATCGACATCAAACATCAATAAGCAAGTACTTGCAGGCGTTGGCCATTCATGGATGCGATGCTCAGCCAACTGAACAAACTGACGACGGTTGTATAACTGGGTGAGCTCATCTGTGTGGGCTAGATTTTTCAGCGTATGCATATTCCAGTCATCAAGCAGGGTACGTAAAAAATGACGACGTGCATTGAGTGTATTGTTCCAACTCATATGCAGGCTGATCATCCAAACAGGAATAGACACCACCACAAAAATCAGTGCTTCTTGCCATGATAAAAGCTGACTCACCGCAAAAAATACCAATAGCGAAATGAGACCCGAACAATACAAGGCTGGCTTAAATTGTGTTTGTACGCAGACATTGGCAATTAATATAAAGATCGCTGCACCATAGATATAGGACGAGACCATTGGGCTATCTGAAGCCAATAATAAGCCAATCCAAATCGCGGTGCTACAGACCGTCCCAATCGGTAAGATCATGTCGAGCACACGAATATCTTTTTTGTATTTAAACAGATAGAAGCTAACTAATAGGGCAGCAATAATCATGGCCACTCGAGAAAGACCTGACCAAAAGAACATGTCAGGGATAATAAAAATGTCAGCAAAGAAATAAAGAAGAAATGTAATCTGCGCCATGTAATTCACTTGACGTAAATAAGGTAACTGATGGGCATACTGATGTTGTAGAAAATAGTTTCTAAACTGCGTAGGAATACGTGCAAAAGGATCTGCAATGGCTTGTTCAATCTCGGCACGATTGGCAAGATCACACTCAGAAAGTTTCAAAGTATGATTATGATTTTTACGAACTTCCTGAGCAGACGAATTAGTCCGAGAACTCATTCGTACATCAACAGACATGTCCCTTCTCCATAAATGGCTTAGGAAAATTATGAATAAAAAACATACAAAAATATCTACCTGAAACTTGGGATTTTCCGAATGAATGATAAAAAATCGTCTGTTGAATGTTACAAAATATATTATTAACTTGCTGTTTTATAAGTTGAAATTTGATTGCGTCCTGCAGATTTTGCTTGGTAAAGTGCCTGATCGGCCATGCGAATTACACTTTGTAAATCTCGGTTTTTTTGACCAAATTCGGCAACACCAATAGAAACGGTAAATTTAAGTTTTTGTAGTGTATCAAGTTCTAAATAATCATCGGCTATTGCCCGTCGCAGACGTTCGGCAATATCTTGAGCCTTACGCAGGTGTGTCTGCGGTAAAAGGATAATAAATTCTTCACCACCGAAGCGGGCAATGATGTCTTGGCTACGTAAAGTATGTCGGCACGTTTCGGCAATTTGTTGTAAAACATGATCACCAATATAGTGCCCAAACTGATCATTAATATTTTTAAATTTGTCGACATCAAAAATCAGTAATGAAAGTGGCTGTAACGGTTTGGACTGATGATGAATATGATAATTGGCAAGTTGAATAAATTGACGGCGATTGTTTAAGCCGGTCAGCACGTCGGTATGCGCCATAATATTGAGTGCTTCACGGTTCAACTGATCGAGTTTGCTATGTAAAAATACAATTCTGGATTTTTGCGTTGAATTCCAACTGATATACAAACTAAATAACAATACGGGAGAATAGATCAAGATAAACAGTTGCAGTTGATGGATATTGCCAGAAACGGCGAAATACACCCCAATCAGCAAGATTAGACTGATACATAGAGAAATGAGCACAGCAGCCTTAAAGCGGATTTGCACACATAAATTGGCTAACACAATAAAAACCAAAGATGCATATAAATAGATCGGCACATCGGGGCTATTGGATAAATTGAGTAGGCTAAACCACAGCGCAGAAGCACCAACGATCGATAGGGGAAGCATCAAGTCAAAGAGTAAAATGCTCTTACTATATGTATAAATGCCCCATGTGATGCCCATCATCAGTAAGGTATAGGCCGTTTTTAAGCCTATCGCGAGCAAACTCACATCGGGCAACATAAACCAATCCGCTATGGCATAAGAGAGATAGGCCAATTGTGCAACGATGTTGACTTGCAAAAAGAATTTAAAAAGTTGACGACGATGGTAGTGGAAAAATTCTTGACGAAATTGAGCAGGAACGTGAACAATGGTTCCTTTCAAGGCTTTTTGAATCAGTGCACGTGATTCTTTCTTATACTCATTGATCATGCAAGATTACCGACGGGTGAGCATGGCTTGTATGTAATTTTATGTAACTCAAATAATCTATACCATTTTTATTAAAAATTAAACACGTTATTTCAAGGATTTGTGAATTATTTGGTATTGTTTGGTCAAAAATGAGTGTTAATTTGTGTTACTTAAATTTACATTTCACGTGATATGAACAAGTAATTTTGAATTGGGTGTTGTCTAAATAAGCATCAATAACTGTTATGCTGTATGTCATATTAGGCAACAAAAAAACGATTGTCCTATCTCTGTGATTCAGCGTATTAATGACAGCTGAAGAAGATTGAGTTAATGCAGATATAATGGAAAAAATGCATAGCTCTAGCCGATAGTCCTTGCATCGGCTTAGCCAAATTTAGGGTAAGAATATGACCAATACCAATTACACAGAAATATCTCATTCCGACGATTGTGAAAAATACGTCAATCAGTTCATTCAAGAATTTCCACTGCGCCGTGCTGAAATTGGTCAAGGCACAGTGATTAAACGAGCTTTACCAAGTCGTCATAAACGAATGATTGGGGCATGGTGTTTCCTTGACCATGCCGGTCCAGTGCATTTTCCGCAAGGTGATGGCTTAGATGTTGGGCCGCATCCACATATTGGTTTGCAAACGTTCACCTGGATGATTGATGGTACCATGATGCATACCGACAGTTTGGGCACACATCAGTTAATTCAACCCAAACAAGTCAATCTCATGACGGCGGGTTATGGTATTTCGCATACTGAGGTTGCTCCAGAATCTGAAACGCAAATGCATGCTGCGCAACTTTGGATTGCATTGCCAGATGACAAAATCAATATGGCGCCCCAGTTTGACCATTACCCAGAGTTGCCTGTGGTGACACAAGACGGGATTGAATTGACGGTATTGGTGGGTGAATTTTTACAGACTAAATCGCCGGTAAAAGTACATAGTGAATTATTGGGTGTCGATCTGCGTAGTTCGGAAAGTCAAAGTACCGTCCTGCCGCTCAATCCAAAATTTGAATATGGCTTTATGGCCCTCGAAGGGACTGCCAGTATCAATGGTCACGAGCTCAATGAAGACAATATGGTGGTACTTGAGCCGGGCTTAACCCAAGTCAAAATTGACCTACATGCAGGTGGCCGTGTTTTATTATTAGGAGGTGAACCTTTTGAATCACCGATTTTGCTGTGGTGGAATTTTGTGGGGCGCACACAAGAAGAATTGAATATTGCCCGTGAGCAGTGGATTAATCAGGACGAACGCTTTGGCTCTATTCCAGACTATGATGGTCCACGACTAGAAGCACCGGCTTTCCCTGATAAAATGCGTCCATCACGTTAACTTAAAAATAAAAATGAACAGCCGTACCTGTGGTGAAAATGGTGCGGCATAACCATGAGGGAGTCATTATGGGTATCGTCGCAACGGCAACAGTAAACACCTTAGAAGCACCGTGGTCAGGTGAAATTCAGAGTGGAAAACATCAACTTATTACCGATAAGCCCGAATCATTTGGCGGCGGGGATTTAGGTTTAGCACCGTATGATTTACTGTGCGCATCTTTAATCTCATGCACAATGATTACCTTGCGCATGTATGCAGCACATAAACAAATCCAATTGGGTGAGTTTCGTGTCGAGGCAGACTTTTGTGCGAACCGTGAAGGAGTTGAATGGGTTGAGCGACGCCTGCATTTTCAAACGCCCTTGGATGCGGAATTAGAGCAAAAAATCTTGTCCATTTGTGAAAAAACCCCTGTGACAAAAACTTTATTGCGCAGTATAGACATTAAAACCACTCTAGTTTAATTTAAATGCAGGTCGCTGCTGTACTGTACAAAATTTAGTTTTGATATAGCCCTAAGCAGTGATCTGACACTTTTTATGATTTAACTACTTCAAAATAATAATGGCTTACCAGAAATAAGAAAATTTTAGACTTCATATAGGAGATGAACCCATGCGGGTGCTACATCATCTAGAAAAATCTCGTTCATTTCGTATTTTATGGGCAATGCAGGAATTAGGACTGGATTATCAGGTTCAGTTTTATCTGCGCCAGCCAAATTTGTCTGCTCCTCCTGAGCTTAAAGCCATCCATCCTTTAGGGAAGTCGCCCATATTGCAGGATGATGGACTGGTCTTGGTAGAATCTGCAGCGATCTTGGAGTATTTACAAGAGAAGTATGATCGGCATGATTTTTTTGCAGCCAAGGCGGAACATTCAAAACAACAATATCGCTTTTGGATGCATTATGCCGAAGGTTCTCTAATGCCGTTGTTGGTGATGCAGTTGGTCATGAGCAATGTGCCACGCCATGTACCTTGGGTCATCAAACCCGTAGCTAATCGCATTTGTGATGGGGTCAAAAAAGGTTTTGTACGACCTCGCTTAAAAGAACATATCGAGTTTTTAGAAAACCATTTAGCGGAAAATGAATATTTTGCGGGACCGTTTAGCTTTGCGGATATTCAGATGACGTTTCCATTAGAAGCCGTCATGACCAGAACTCAAGGGCGATATCCACAAATTCAGGCTTTCTTACAACGGATGCAACAGCGTCCTGCATATCGCCGTGCCAAACAACAAGAACAACAGTTGGAAGCACAGCAAGACCGGCAGGATGATTCTGCTTAGCTCACATGATACAAGCGTTCTTTAGGGAAGACGACTTTAAACAGCGAACCACGGTTTTCTTTGGACTCAATTTCAAGGTGTGCCTGATGTTGCATCAAAACGTGTTTCACGATGGCAAGACCTAAACCTGTTCCTCCCGTTTGGCGACTACGTGCGCTGTCCACACGGTAAAACCGTTCCGTTAAACGGGGTAAGTGTTTCGGGTCAATCCCGATACCCGTATCTTCAACGGTAAAATAACCATGCGTACCATCATCATGCCAACCAATGGTCACAGTACCGCCTTTGGGGGTGTATTTAATTGCATTGGTGATGAGGTTACTAAAGGCACTCGCCAATTCCATATCTGATCCGATCAGGTCACAGTGACTATCAATCTCGAGATTCAGTGTATGTCCATAATCCACATTGTAAGCATGTGCATCGTCATATAGTTGGTTCATTAGGCTGGGCATTTCAATGATTTGATTTTTAGCAACTTTTTTATCATTTTCCAGACGAGATAATAATAACAAGTCATTAACCAAAGCATTCATACGGCGGGTTTGAGACTGCATTTGATCGAATGCACGTTTCCAGCGTGGATTTAAATCTTCCTGATCGGTAAAGGTTTCGATATAACCACTTAAAACCGTGAGCGGTGTGCGTAACTCATGTGAAATATTATCGACAAAGTCTTTACGCATTTGCTCAAGGTTATGCATGCGCGTGACGTCATAAGCCACCAATAAACGACTTTCGCGACCAAAACGGGTTAATTTGACTTGCACATAATGGTCTTCAAGTACCGATGATTTCATTTTTAAACCATCGGGGGCTAAATCGATATTGGTAAAGTATTCGATAAAACTAGGCTGTCTTAAAATACTTAAAATATTGCGCCCTTGATCGAGCTGTTGAATCCCCAAAAGCTTTTCTGCGGCAGGGTTCCACCATTCGATTTGGTGTAATTCATCAATCAATACCACAGCTTCAGCAAGCGCCACCAAGGAAGATTGAGCGCGGTCGATCAGACCAACCATTTCAGCTTGTACAATGCGTTCTTGACGCTGCGCACGGTATACATTAAAGAGTAAAGCCCCCCAAATACCGTCTAAATTTGGCGGGACATCATAGGGACGATTTGAAATCCATTCGTTGACTAAGTACAGCGAACGCATTTGCAATGCAAAGAACACTGCAAAGGCGATTAAGATGCAGATCCATAAGTACCCGATACCAAAGCCGATGAGTGCAGCAATGAGCAGGAAAAATGCCAGAAGTCTTAAATCCTGCTTGGCAAAAGTCCATAAACTGCTGTAACGGAATTTTTTATGTTCACTGGCAAGTTCAGGGACGGGATACGGTTCGTACATAGAAAATTAAAGACCTAAAATGACTAACCCATCACAGCGTCTGCACGGGTAGAGAAACGGTAACCTGTACCACGAACAGTTTGCACATAACGATCGGCTTGGAAAGGTTCAAGAACTTTACGCAAACGACGAATATGTACGTCAATGGTACGGTCCTCAATATACACGTTTCCACCCCAAACCTGATCTAATAATTGAGCACGGGTATAGGCACGTTCAGGATGAGTCATGAAGAAGGCCAGTAGACGATATTCAGTCGGTCCCATATCTAAAATGGTGTTACCAAAGCTGACACGTTGGCTGACTGGATCGAGGATTAAGCCATTGGCATCAATGGTTTTTTCACCACCCAATGCATTTGAGCGACGCAGCACAGCTTTAATGCGTGACACTAACTCACGGGTGGAAAAGGGTTTGGTCATGTAGTCATCTGCACCCGCGTCCAGACCTTGGACTTTATGGTCTTCTTCGCCGCGCGCAGTGAGCATGATGACTGGAATCTCTGACAAATTTTCATCGCGTTTTAAACGACGACATAGGTCTACACCACTCACGCCGCCAGGCATCATCCAATCTAATAAAATCAGTGCAGGACGCTGATCCACAATCATTTGGTGCGCTTGTTTGGCATCTTCAGCTTGCTGACATTGAAAACCAGCCATATCCAGTGAAGTATGGATCATTTCCCGAATCGGGAGTTCGTCGTCGACGATTAAAATATAGTCATCTTTCACAGCGCAATACCCTATTTTATGTAAACGGTAGACCGTTTTATATTTATGACAGGCTTATTACAAAGATTAATTATGACAGTATCATTGCAAAAATGATCTTTCATTGGGGTTTAGAAAGAAATTGTGACAATTTAAATCCTGAAATATTCAACAACATGGGCTTTGCATCATGCTGTTGTCACAAAAAAATTATTCAAAAAATTGTAAAGATCAGTGTTGAGGCCAAAATTTATTTACTGGGTTTTTCAGAAAAAGCATCCAACAAGGCCAAAAAGACCACGCTACATGACGATAAAACCTCATCAATCGGCTGTTTATAACCACTCATGACCCAACGAATCGCGATTTGAGTGACATAACCATTGAGACCAGTTGCGACCATCGAAATTTCACGTTCTGAACGATCAATATTCGGCATCATGAGCATGACAAAGGCATGAATCATACGGTCAAAGCGCATCATGGTTTCATGAATCGTGGCTTGGTTATGTAGCTCTTGTACCAACATAGCATCGATGTAAATGATGCGCGCCATACGGGGATTATTTTTTAAAGTTAACAGTAGGGCGGTTAAGCCCGCTTCAATCATTTTTTTAGAATCGGTAGATGCTTGCATGATGGCTTGCATCACATTTTGTTGCAGTTCATCGATTAATTTTAAAAAGATGGTCTGGAACAGTTGCTCACTTTTCTTAAATGATTCGTAAAAATAGCGTTCGGTCAGCTTGGCTTCCAAACAAATATCTTTCACGGTCACGGAAAAAAAGCCATGTGTACCATAGGCTTCTATACCGGCTTCAATCAGTTTTTCACGTCGCGCTTGCTTACGTTCACTGAGAGAAAGCCCTTTAAATTGACGTTCCTTCACATTTTTTGCCTGTTGTTGTTCTGTGTGATTTGTTGCATCTGTCATGAAAATATACGCTGAATTAAAGCAGAATTTTGTCTTATTTTAGCAATAATTTCAGTTTAAACCTATGTTTAAGCATTGGCGATTTCAACAGCTTAGCACGTCCTAAGATGACATTGACAATATGTATTGTCAAACCTATATTAAGTCGACGAACTGCACACATTGGCAAATGAGATCACGCTGTGATAAAGCCAAGCGGCAGCATAAAGGAATAAGGAATCACAATGAAAAACTTCAAAAATAAAGTGGCTGCCATTACAGGTGCAGGTTCAGGTATTGGTCAGCAATTGGCTGTGCTTTTGGCGAAACAAGGCTGCCATCTGTCTTTAAGCGATGTGAATGAACAGGGTCTAGCGGCAACCGTTGAATTGGTTAAAGCCAGCAATGTACGTGTAACCACGCAAAAACTCGATGTGTCAGACCTTGCGGCAATGAAAGCATGGGCAGCACAGACCGTTAAAGATCATGGTTCGGTGAATATGATTTTTAACAATGCGGGTGTGGCATTGGGCACGACCGTTGAAGGCGCAAGCTATGAAGAGCTGGAGTGGATTGTCAATATTAACTTTTGGGGCGTGGTTTATGGCACCAAAGAATTTTTACCGTATATCAAGCAAAGTGGTGAAGGTCATATCATCAATATTTCCAGCTTGTTTGGCTTAACAGCACAGCCGACACAGTCGGCATATAATGCCACTAAATTTGCAGTACGTGGCTTTACCGAGTCTTTACGCCAAGAATTGGATATTGAAAATTGTGGCGTGAGTGCGCTATGTGTACATCCGGGCGGTATTCGTACCAATATTGCCAATGCCGCAAAAATGAATGACAGCTTGAAAAGTTTAGGTATGAACCCGCAAAAATCGGCACAGTCCTTTAATAAATTCTTGCGTTGTCCACCTGAAGAAGCGGCTCGTCAAATCATTGAAGCAGTACAAAAAGATAAGCGCCGTTTATTGATTGGTAATGATGCAAAAGCGATTGATTTAATTCAACGTTTGCTACCGACGGGTTATCAAAAATTAACTGCAATGGCGACTAAATTTGGTCAATAAGCGGTAATTAAAATCAATTGAAAAGAGCCCACGTCAGTGGGTTTTTTTATGCTCTAGTAATATCAGAAGCGCAATTTGATCCAAATAAAAGAACGATACGCGGTAGTGTCATCCGCAATTGTTTGAGACAAGACGACTTTTAATCAAAAATGTTTTTGCGATCCTTTGAATCATTTGATGGTATTGAACGAGTTTTGTCGGTGAGGTGTATTGCACCGCAAGATGGTTTCCTTGCGAAGCACGCTTCTCATTTTGTCGAATGAGAAACAACGTTTCGTAAGAGTACCTCCAGCCGAAGGCTAATCCCGTTATTCAATCCCTAGATGTAAGACTCCATCGAATAGATTTAAAAATCATTTTAAAAATCCGAAATTACTTTTACAGGCGTAACATCAGTTATTAAAAGCCCAAAGCGTATTTCTTATTTCATAAAATGAGATATAAAAATGGAAATAACTGATGATTTGAAATAAGCAACTGTTGAATAACCAACAGTTTTTTGGCGTTTAAACCAACAGAATTTATCAGATTTAAATAATAAAACTTTAAAAAATAATTACTTAAAATGTTGGCACAGTTGTTGCCATATTAGAGTGAACAAAACTCACCACTGTATGGAACATTTATGAGTACTTTTACGCATCGATATCTTTCTGCTTTTCGTGTCCTACAACAGGCATGTTGTTGTGCTATGACACTCGCGATGATGCGCGCTTAAATTCTAAAAGCTGTCTTCGAGTTTCGGTCGTGCATAAGTTGAATAAAACCTACGACCACTCAGATTAATTTTTAAAAAACCCACGCAGTACATTCACTTCATGCACCTTGCATGGGGTTGGGGGATTTTGCGCTTTGGGAAAAATGTTAGTGAAACCAAATCATGAAAAAAACCACATTAACCGTTGCGGTCGGACTGATTTTATCCGCAACCAGTCAGCTGAGTTTTGCATCCGATGAAGCACTTCAGCAAGAACTGAGCAGCTTAAAACAACAAATTGAGAGTTTGCAAAAACGCTTAAATGCCGTGGAATCTGGTGCGACGAAAAGCCAAGTCGTCGAAACGGCCGCTGTGACGACAGACGATACGAGCAACGCCGCTGATGTTGAAGGTGAAACGCAAGTTGCAGAAGTGACCACAGCAACATCCGAAGATATCGACGGCTTACGTGCAGATATTGAAAACTATAAGTACGATCAGTCACGTCAATATGAACGTCAAACTACAAAATCGACTCGTGATACAACCCTGTATGGCACAGTTCAACTACGTGCCAGTGCACTCGATGAAACGGGTGTGTTGGGTGCAACCAAATCAACATTTGATATTGGGACTGCGCTGATCGGTGTACGCGGGAATTTATTCCGGGATTATAACGAAGGCAAAAACCTCGATTATCAATTGTCCTTTGGTTATGGCAAACGCAATGATGGCACCAATAACAGTAACTTTAACTTACTGGATGCCTTTGTTCGCTATAACGCTTTTGCCACCAATGCGGGCCCTGAAACTGCCAAACTGAACTTTACGCTCGGTCAGCAGTTATTGCCCTTTGGTCTAGATGTGCAGTCTCCTGAAGATTTGCGTCCGACCATTAGTACCGCTGCAGCTTCGACCTTTTTAGGACTGTTTAATCGTCAAAATGGATTTATCGTCCGTGGAGATGCCAAACCTTTTGTCGACTTTGCATCGAACTACCGTGCGCCGCTATTTGAGTATGCCTTAGGGGTAACCAATGGGAATGCCAGCAATAAGGCAGATGACAACAATGGCAAAGATTATATCGGTCGTGTGGCTTGTACCTTGCCAGTGGACTACGCCAGCATTTTCCGTGAGTTGAAGTTCGGTGCCTCTTATATCAAAGGCGAATCGAAAATTTCAGCCGGCGGAATCAGTGATGATGCTGCAAAACGTGATCGTTTGGGTTTCGATATTTATTATAACCACGCTCCATTTGGTGTGACCTATGAATATCTGCAAGGCAAGACCGATTATGTCGACACTGTAGCCCAAGACATCAAAGAAGCCAAAGCGGAAGGGCATACTTTTACCGCTTTTTACACCTTGGGCGATCAGTTCTACAACAGTATTAAATCCAATGCCAAATTTGATGATTTCTGGCCAAAGTCAGTCCAAGGCTATTACCGTTTTGACCGCTATAACCCGAATAAAAACAACGCAAGCTATCTCGACACCGCGAGCGGTCGTATTGGTGAATATGACATTCACTCTTTGGGCTTAAACCTATTTTTTGCGCAAACCACAAAATTCCAATTACAGCTGAATCACTACCTGTTTGATGTCGAAACGGCAAATCAAAAAGACACCAATGAGCTGCAAGCTCAGGTTCAGTACACCTTTTAATTCAAATATTTAAACCATTAAGGACATTCGATATGAATAACTTTTCTAAAAAAATCGCAGCCACTTTCTTGGTACTTTCAACACTTGGTTTAAGTGTTCAATTGCATGCTGCCAATCCCAAAGAAATTCGTATTTCTGTATCAGGCGCGGGTGAGGGGGGTAAACCCAAAGTGGGCGGTAGTTTTGTAGCTACAGCACATTTACGAGGTGTGCTTGAACAAGAATTTAAAAAAGATGGCATTAAGGTGAATTGGCTGTTCTTCCCCGGGGCTGGACCTGCAACTAACGAAGCTTTAGCTAATGGCAAAGTTGACTTTGCATTGCATGGCGATTTGCCCTCATTGGTTGGACGTTCAACAGGATTAAAAACCAAAGTGTTGTTCTCGACAGGGCGTTTTGGCCCAACTTATGTGGTGATGCCTGCCGGCTCTAATGCCAAATCCTTTGCAGATCTTAAAGGCAAAAAATTCTCCGTTTTCAAAGGCACCAATGGTCAGATCGTCTTTAACCGTGTGTTAGCGAAATACAATTTAACAGAGCGTGATTTACGAGTGATTTCGCAAGATGCTTATTCGGCACGTACGGCGTTAGCGACGGGAGATATTGATGCCACGATTACTTCGCCATTTAGTTTGCAAGCACGTGGTGTGGCGAAAACATTATTGGAAATTAAAGATCCGAAAGTATCACCGATTGCGCACTTTTGGGTGACCGAAAGCTTTGAAAAACAATATCCAGAGGTGGTGCAACGTGTCGTGACGACACTGATTAAACAAGCGCAGTGGAGTTCTCAAGAAGCTAATCGTAGTGCGCAATATAAACTTTGGGCACAAAGTGGCATTCCGTTGGTGGATTATCAAAAAACATGGGATGGTTGGAATTTAAAAGACCGCACTACACCGCTACTAGACGAGTTTCATCGTTCACAAATTGATAGTGCTTTAAAAATTGCCAAAGACGCTCGCTTAATCCGTCGTGATGTGGATACCAAAACGTGGTATGAGCCGAAGTATCTAAATAATGCCTTGAAAGAGCTGAAGTTAGAGGGTTACTGGCGCCAATTTAATGCTCAAGGTCAACCGAAGTAAGTCATAGCCATGAGTCGTCCGATTGAACGCAATGTAATTGCCAGTCCATTAACCACTAAATTTATGAGCAGTTTTGTGCTGCTCACGATTTTGGCTGGACTAGGGGTAGGCATAGCACGGGTATTAATTTCCTTGTATGCCGTGCATTTAGAAGCCACCGAATTGCAATTGGGGTTAATTTCAGCAGCGCAAAATTTTGGCATTTTGATCATGGCATTGCCGATTGGCGTGTTGGTACAGCGCTTTGGGTCTTTGAAAATATTTTGCATCGGCAGTGTGTTGGGCGCTGTGGTCTATAGCTTAACGCCACTCAAAGCTGGTGCATGGTACCTCTTTGCGGTGACAGCCTTGGTGAGTTTTGTCTTACCTATGCGTTTTGTTTCGATCAATACCGTTTTTCTGAGCAATTTAAAGCGTTTAGGTCCAGCCCGTGCGGGTTGGTTTCGCGGTTCGCACATGATGGGATATTTCCTGATTGCACCTGCATTGAGCGTGTTGTTGATCGAGCATTTCGGCTATGGCGGAAGTTTTTATGTGGTGTCTTTGCTTTTTTTAGGCACCTTGCTGTTGGCTCCGTGGTGCTTTCAACGTAGTACTCCGCAAGCGACGAATCGCCCGCATTTTCAATGGCGGGATATTGTGGCGCCTTTGGCACTCATCAAAACCCATGCCTCATTACGGATTGTTTGCATATTGGAATTTTTGAGCAGCGTGGCAAATAACTACTTTGGCTTTTTCATTGTGGTGATTGCTATCCAAAGTTTTGCACTTTCGGAGCCAATGGCAGTGATGCTGCTGACCGTACAAGGCATCGTCTTTGTGGGATCGCTATTTAGCATGGGCGGTTTGGCTGAGCTGATGGGATATCAAAAATTTTATTTGATTGGCCTAAGCCTGATGGCAACGGCATTACTGATTTTAGCCTTAACCAAAATCACGCTGTTGATGTGGCCTGCTTCGGTCATGTTTGGACTTGGACTCGGTATGTTGCATATCGCCAATTTTATGTCTTTCGCCCGAGTCGGTGAGCAAACCGCGATGGCTAAGATTTCTCCAATTTTAGCCCTCGTCGGACCTTCGGGTGGACTGTTGGGTGGCTTGATAGGCGCCGTATTTGGCGCACAGGTTGGACTACAAAATTTATTTTTACCGATCGGGCTGGTGTTTATTGGTCTGATTATTTTGATCAGCAAAGATCAGGAATTTATTCAATTTTTAAAACCTGATGTCTCAGAACAGAGCGTAAAAGGACAAGAATTATGAGCCTTACGGATGTATCTGCACATTCGGTTCCCTTGCAAAGTGACCGAAGTGCGTTGGATTTTTTTAAGACCTATTTAAAACTAACTTTGCAAGTGGCGTGTGGACTCCTGATGCCAGTTTTGTTGTTCGGTCTATGGTATGTGGCAACACTTAAACAGTGGTTGCCTGAGCAGATTTTACCTGCACCGAGTCTGGTGTGGCAAAGCACAGTCGAATTATGGCAAAGCGGTGAATTGAGTTTTCATTTTGCCATCAGTGCCAAACGTATTTTATGGAGTGTCTTGCTTGGTGCCAGTATCGGGATTTTGCTTGGTACTGTGTTGGGATTAGCAAAGCGTAGTCGGGACTTTATTTTTCCGACGGTGAATCTTGTTGCGCAATTTCCGATTGTTGGCTGGATTCCATTATTGATGATTTTCTTAGGCATCGATGAGGCTTTGAAGATTGCCGCTATTTCATTGGCTGTGTTACCACCGCTGTTGATTGCAACCTATAAGGGCATTACTCATGTGCCGAATAGTTTGATGGAAGTGGCAGAGGTTTACCAATACAGTAATTGGCAGAAACTCAAAGAAGTAATTTTCCCAGCTGCACTACCCAGTGTGATCAGTGGTTTACGTCAAGGCATTATGCAGGCGTGGTTGGCATTAGTTTTTGTCGAGTTATTAGCAAGTAGTGAAGGAATTGGTTATCTCATGGTGTGGGGACGTCAGCTAATGCAGATGGACTTGATCTTCATGGCGATCATTCTGATTGGTATTACGGGCTATGTCTTAGATACCTTTCTGGCTTGGTTAGAAAAAACTGCGCGCTTTCACGCAACCCGAGTAGGAGGGAACTTATGAGCATTCTTTCATTACACGGGGCAGCGCGCCAAGTCTTAGTTAAAGCAGCAAAAGCACTCGTTCTACCTGTGGCATTTATCGCACTGTGGGCAGTGACCTCACAGCAAAATTGGGTCGATCCGAAGTTGATTCCTAGTCCATGGCTCGTGCTGCAAAAAGCTGTGACCGTGCTCCAACAACCGAGCTTTTTGACAGGCTTTGGCGAAAGTTTGGCACGAAATTTTATCGGCTATGGCATAGGTGCGATAGCGGGTGTGCTGTTTGGCATCTTGATCGCGAGTTCACGCCTTTCGAATTGGTTATTTGCACCGAGCTTTCATGTATTGCGTCAAATTTCGCTGTTCGCATGGTTGCCACTAATTTCGACTTTTTTAGGTGAGGGGCATGGCGCCAAAGTGCTGTTTATTACCTTGTCGGTTTTTTATCCCGTGGCGTTACACACCTTTGAAGGCGTGAGCAGTATTTCGCATAAATATCGTGAAGTGGCCGAAGTCTACCAATTTCCAAAGGCTTATGCGTTTCGTAAATTGATTTTGCCCGGCGCTTCGGCTCAGATTTTTGTCGGTTTACAACTTGGGCTGATTTTCGCATGGCTTGCCACCATTGGCTCTGAATTTTTATTGGCGAACTATGGCAATGGTCTGGGCAATATCGTGATTCAAGGGCGTCAGGCTTTTGATGTCGAACTGATTATTTTTGGCATGTTGCTGATAGGCATTGTGGGCGTGTTGCTCAATACGGTACTGACTTGGGTTGAGCGTAAAGTTTTAGCTTGGCAGCAGGTTGGATAGGAGAACATAACAATGAAAAAAATGACAATCCATAACATTCCTCCACTCTGGCGCAATATGTTCCTTGCAGCATTGGTCGGTGGCACAGCCTTGGTGGGTTGCAGCACACAGCGAGTGGATGAACCTCAGCAAGTGGCTTTAAAAGAACTACGCTATCAAAGCTATCCAGGACTGGTGTCATTACCTGAATTGGCACAAGACTTGGGCTATTTAGGCGACGTTAAACTCAGTTATGTCGGCACGGTACAAGGTGGGCCACAAGATTTACTCACTTTGGTGGCCGGTGATGTTGATTTTGCTGGCGCCTTTAATGGTGCTGTGGTGAAGGTCATCGCTGCGGGTCTAGATGTGGTCCCCGTAGTGGCTTCTTATGGCAGTGATGCTGAACAAAATGTGGGTTTTTATGTGCTAGAAAATAGTCCTATTCGTAGCCCACGAGACTTTATTGGCAAGAAAGTCGCAGTGAATGCCTACGGGGCGCATTATGACTTTGTGGTGAAAGATTATTTGGCTCGCCATGGATTAACCGATGATGAAATCCGTCAAGTTGAGCTGATTATGTTGCCACCGGTGAGCTCAGAACAAGCCTTAAGGAATGGGCAAATTGATATTGCAGTGTTCTCTGGCATTTTGGAAAAACGGGCCTTAAAAAATGGTGGTGTACGCAGCATCTTTAAAGATACTGATTTATACGGCCCCTTTACCGCAGGGAGTTTTTCGATGCGAGGAGAGTTTATTCAAGAACATCCCGAGTTGGCTCGTACTTTTGTCAGTGGCGTAGCTAAAGCACAGGAATGGTTACACAACACGCCGAAAGAGCAAATCATTGCTCGTATGGAAAGTATTATCGAAAAACGCCAACGCAATGAAAATACAGCACTGATTCCATATTACACAGGTACAGGTGTTCACGAAGTCGGTGGCGTGCAAAAAGATCAGGATTTTGCCCCATGGGTGAGTGCCTTAGAAAAAGAACACAAATTAAAACCGAATCAAATTGAGGTCAGTCGCATCTATAGCAATGAATTTAATCCCTATGCGAAAGACCAAAAATCAAAAGGAACATAACAATGACCAGTGCATTACATTTAGATCACGTGCGTAAGGTATTTCCTGCACAGAACCATGTCGGCAGTAAAAACTATAAGCCTGAGTTTGTTGCTGTAGAAAATGTCACTTTGGATATTCAACCGGGTGAATTTGTTTCAATCGTGGGGCCAAGTGGCTGTGGAAAATCTACATTATTAGACTTAATTGCGGGTTTAACCAAACCGTCGGCAGGGCAGATTTTACTGAGTGGCAAGCAGATTACTCAACCGGGTTTAGACCGTGGCATTGTGTTCCAGCAATATGCGCTCTATCCATGGTTAACCGCACTGGAAAATATCGAATTTGGTCTAGAAGCCAAAGGCGTAGCAAAAAAAGAACGCCGTGAAAAAGCCGAATACTATATGCAGCTTGTGGGCCTCAGTGGCTTTGAAAAGCATTATCCGAATGAGCTTTCCGGCGGGATGAAACAGCGGGTTGCAATTGCCCGAAGTTTGGCTTATGGACCAGAAATTTTATTAATGGATGAGCCCTTTGCTGCCCTAGATGCGCAAACCCGAGAAACCTTACAAGCTGAGCTGATCAATATCTGGAAAAGCTCGAAAAAAACCATTGTTTTTATTACTCACAGTATTGATGAAGCAATTTATCTGAGTCAGCGTGTGGCGATTATGACATCAAGACCGGGGCGGATTAAGGAAGTGATTGAAATTCCGCAAAGCCTGCGCAGTTCTAGTGAAGATGTCCGTTCATTGCCTGAATATGGCCGAATTCGCCACAAAATTTGGTCATTGCTCAGTGAAGAAGTGATTAAAGCGCAAGCCCTCGAAAAACATAAACAGCTTGCACATAACTAAAATATTCAGAGGATTTATTTATGTCATCGACTAAACAAGCCATCAGTTATACGCAATCGTATAACGACATTAAACCCAGACTACAATTCACTTGGTTAAACACGGTCTTTAAACGCACCATTGCCATTGTAGCTTTTTTCTTGCTGTGGGAGATTCTGCCGCGGAGTGGTGTGGTCAATCCGGCTTTTTTACCGCCGTTATCTGTAGTATTGGAAACCACATGGCAGCTATATCAAAGCGGTCAATTAGGCATCCATTTCTTGGCCAGTATAAAGCGTTCAATTATTGGTTTCATTTTGGCCCTAGCGATCGCTATTCCTTTGGGTCTCATCATCGGTTGGTACAAGCTCGTGGCTGAAACCTTAAATCCATTGTTAGAACTGTTTCGAAATACCACAGCACTAGCATTAATGCCGCTGTTCATCTTATTTTTAGGCATTGGTGAAACCTCAAAAATCAGTCTGTTAGTGTATGCATGCACATGGCCGATTTTATTGAACACCATTACAGGCGTACAAACAGTCGATCCTTTACTGATTAAATCGGCACGAACCATGGGCCTAAAACCCTATCAATTGTTCCGAAAAGTGATTCTGCCTGCGTCGGTTCCGACGATTTTTGTCGGTATCCGTCTGGCAGGGGCAATTTCTATTTTGGCCTTAGTGGCAGTAGAAATGTTTGGTGCCAAAGCAGGTCTGGGATATCTGATTATTTATTCGCAATTTAGCTTTGAAATTCCACAAATGTTTGTAGGCATATTAGTCATTACCCTCGTAGGCTTATCCTTTAACTATTTCTTGATTGGACTAGAAAAATACTTTACAGCGTGGAAACGAAACCCGGTGGAATAATCTATACGAAATGGAAAAATAAATAAAAAACCTCGGGATATGCCGAGGTTTTTTATTACTGATTTTTTATATTTAAAATAATGCAATGAATAAAGAATAATGTAGATGAATATTTATGTATCAGTTTTTGGGATTATTATTTTAATGTGGAATAAATAAAAATATGACTTATTTATAATAAGCCATATTTAATTAGGCGAGTGCGAATCACGTTCCTTGTCACTCCAAGCAAACGAGCCGTATGCACTTGATTGTATTGACAGTGCTGATACGCACTTCGGATAAATTTTTCTTCAATCAGCTCATTAATATTGTCATGCTTAAGTTGATTTGCGGCTTGAAAAATTTGTAAAAAGGTCTGCTCAAGTAACTGTCCAGCATCTTGAATATCTTTGATGTTGGCTACAGCAGAGGTGGCATTTTGTAAGTTAAAAGGTTCTGCACGCGAAAACGACGATGCACTTTGAATACTCGAAAAACTAATATCTTCTGGTTCAATCACACCTTTTTCACTGACTAAAATCGCATGTTGAATGGTATTTTCTAATTCGCGAATATTTCCCGGCCAGCTATGTAAATGGAGTTTCTTGAGCGCCAATGGGCTGAGGCGTAATGGTGTGTCATGTGGGTTGGTTTGATAGACCTGAATGAAGTGTTTAACCAAAGGCAAAATGTCACCACGACGCTCTGAGAGACGTGGAATGCGTAGCAACGCCACATGTAAGCGGTAGAATAAATCTTCCCTGAAACGCCCGTCCTGTACGGCATGCTCTAAATCGACATTGGTTGCGGCTATGATTCGGACATTAATTGGAATGGATTTGAGTGAGCCGACTCGAACGATCTCTCTTTCTTGTAAAACACGGAGTAATTTGACTTGCATAGGCAAGGACAGGTCACCAATTTCATCTAAAAATAAGGTGCCATTATGGGCTGCTTCAAACCAACCGACACGGCTATTAATTGCCCCTGTAAAGGCTCCTTTTTCATGTCCAAATAATTCGCTTTCGACTAACGATTCGGTAAAGGCACCACAGTTCACTGCGATAAATGGACCTTTGGCACGATGGCTTAATTGGTGGATTTGGCGTGCAACTAACTCTTTTCCTGTGCCTGTATCACCAATGATGAGTGCATTGGCCTCACTTGGTGCAATTTGTTCAATTCGAGACAACAACGCTTGCGATAACGGATCTGCAAAGACCGTTGCTGTTGCCCGTTTATGTTTCAGTGCAGAGGGCACTGCAGGGTGGGTCAAAATAGACATATCTTTTCTTATAGTTGTTGAAAATGCAGATCATGATGAAAGATTTAAAAATAAAAGATAAATAATAATTCGATATTTAAATATCAGTTTCACCGATAAATTCATGCGTGGATTATTTATCTGATTTTAAGATAAATAAAATCGGGATAACTAAAGGATAAATCAAGATATAGCAAGTGATTGAACTGTTTTATAGTAAAGCTCTCTTAATAACAAAAGGCATAATTAAAATGGCGATTACTTCAGTAAATGTGCGAAACCAATTCAAAGGCGTGATTAATGAAATCGTAGAGGGTCCTGTGGTTTCAGAAATTGATGTGGAAACCAAAGCGGGCTTTTTTACGTCCGTGATCACGACGCGTTCGGTGAAGGATTTAGACTTAAAAGTAGGTTCAGAGGTAGTGGTGTTAATTAAATCGACGGAAGTGTCACTGGCTAAACTCTAAGGTTTAGTCCAGCAAAGTTTGTCAGCACAAATAGAGAATAATGATATGAGCGTAGAACAAGCTGGTTCGGTTTCTATTCAGCAGCTAACGAAACATTATCCCACACAAAAGCAAGAAGACTTAACCGTACTTGAGGACATTAACCTGAATATTCAGCCGGGTGAGTTCATCAGTATTGTGGGAAGTAGTGGCTGCGGAAAATCCACATTATTACGGTTGTTGGTTGGTCTAGAGCGTCAGTTTCAGGGCCAGATTTTGGTTGATGGTCAGCCTATACAGGGCACGAGTTTGGAACGTGGTATCGTGTTTCAAGATCATCGCCTGTTTCCATGGTTGACGGTAAGAGAAAATGTACGGATTGCCTTGCATAAAAGTCAGTTTAGCCGTGCAGAAGAAGATGTATTGATTGATGAGCATCTGGAGTTGGTCAAATTAACCCAATTTAAAGATGCTTATCCTTCGCAGTTGTCTGGTGGGATGAATCAACGTGTGGCGATTGCCCGGAGTTTGGTGAATCGACCACAGATTTTATTACTCGATGAACCCTTTGGCGCACTCGATGCATTGACGCGGCAAAATTTACAGGATGAATTACAGCGAATCTGGCAAAGTGAAAAAATCACCATGATTATTGTCACCCATGATGTCGAAGAAGCGGTATTTTTGGGTGATCGGGTAGTGGTCATGCAGCCACATCCGGGACGAATTAAACGTATTGTAGATATTCATTTAGCCCATCCGCGTAAACGCGAAGATGTCCGTCTGATCAATATTAAAAATGACATTTTGACTGACTTTAGTGATCCAGTAAAAGATCAGTTGCTTGAACCTTTATCTCACCGATTTGCCGATTATAAATTTGCATGGTAAGTCTGAATTGACCATCACCTAAACTTTTAAAAGCCCTGAATTCAGGGCTTTTTTAGGCTTATCAAATATAGGTCAGTATGATCATCGCTTAAGTTGGATTAATATCAGTCCATAAAAATGCCCCAGTTGGGGCATTTGTTTTTCAGTTTTATTAAACGTTGGTTTATGAGGCTTGGGAGGTATGTCTTTTTTCTAAAACATATTGGTTTTCAGGTCGTTTTAAACCTAAGTTTTCTCGTAAGGTCTTGCCTTCATAAGCCGTTCGGAATAGACCGCGACGTTGCAGTTCAGGAACGATGAGATCGACAAAATCATTTAACCCCGCAGGTGTTGTTGGCGGTAGGACATTAAAACCATCGGCAGCGTCATTCTCAAACCATTCTTGCAGTTGATCTACGACTTGTTCAGGCGTACCAATCAAGGTCCAATGTCCACGGGCTGAAGCGATATATTGATAGAGCTGACGAATACTAAAATTGTGCTTACGGGCAATATCAATCATCATTTGCTGACGACTTGAGAAATTAATGTCTGCATCTTCGATTTTCGGGAAAGGGGCATCTAGATCAAATTTGGCCAGATTAATGCCACCTGCCAAAGCAGACAATAAACTTAAACCCAATTCTGGGTGAATTAAACTATTTAAAAAGTCATATTTTTCTTGGGCTTCTTGCTCTGTCTTGGCAACAAAAATCGAAACGCCCGGCATAATTTTCAGGTCATCCGCATGGCGACCATACTTCACTAGGCGGTTTTTGACATCACGATAAAAGGCTTGCGCATCTGCTAAATTCTGCTGTGCTGTAAAAATCACTTCGGCATATTTACCGGCTAGTTCACGACCATCTTCAGACTGTCCCGCTTGAACAATCACTGGATAGCCTTGCGGTGGGCGAGAGACGTTGAGAGCCCCCAGTACCTGATAATATTGACCTTGATGATTGGGCTGATGTTGTTTGCGGGCATCAAAAAATTGCCCGGTTTCTTTGTTGTAATGGAAGGTATCATCCTCCCATGAGTCCCACAGTTTTTGAGTCACCTCAATAAATTCATCGGCACGTTCATAACGCTCTTTGGGTTCAGGGTGCTGCTGAATGTTAAAGTTTTTTGCGGCATCGGCAGAGGCTGTCGTTACCACATTCCATGCAGCACGACCTTTAGAAATATGATCTAAAGAAGCAAATTTACGCGCCAAAATATAAGGGTCTTCATAAGTCGTGGACGCCGTGGCAATAAAGCCAATATTTTGCGTCACTGCCGAAAGGGCTGCAAACAATGTGACGGGTTCAAAGCCGACGCCTTTATCGCCCAAACCTTTTTCACCTTCGACAGCAGAACTCCAACGGACAGACAGACCATCGGCAAGAAAGTAGGCATCGAATAGACCACGCTCTGCGGTTTTTGCCAGTTCAATTGCATAATCAATATTGAGATGATCTTGTGGGCGAGATTCAGGATGACGCCAACCTGCGACATGCTGTGAGGTGGTTGGAATAAAAGCCCCAAGCTTTATTTGACGTTTAGACATAAAAAATTTCTCATCCCAATTATTCTTAAAAGATAAAAGGGATAAGAACAAAATCTATGCCAAACCGTAATTGTTTGAAAATATGCAATTTTTAATTTTAATTGGTTCTAGGTGTAGATAAATCAACAGGATATAAAACCAAATGTTGAAAAATAAACAGCAGTTTAACGGCAAACTTTATGCATGGATCCGTACAAGATTTTCCATATTGAGATGCAAAGCTGCGGATTGGCATTGAACGCTATTAGCGAACCTTATAGCAATACTTTGATGGCTTTTCGTCTCCATACCAGTTGGTAATATAGCCCTTGTAAAATACATAAGCTGACAAAAGCCAAAGCATAGGCATACCAAATGCCTTTTAAGCCCCACCATTCACTGAATAGGTAGGCACACGGCACTTCAATGCAAATAATCGCCATAATATTAATAATCATCGGCACGGTCACCGTTCCACTGGCCCGCATAATGGAAGCAAAAATCGCACTGGCACCAAAAAATAAAATCGACCAAAGCACAATGAACAGCAATTCTTGACCGAGAACCACAACTTCAGGGTCTGTAATAAATAGCGCCATTAAATATTTAGAGAATAAATAGCCCAATGCCACCAAGATGCCAGTAATAATGAAATTCATCCCGATGGCCGTACGTTTCACGCGATTAATTAGTTCAGATTGACCCGAACCGATGGCTTGCGCGGCAAAAATAGAAGCTGCAATCGCGATGGACAAGGCCGGGAATTGGATATAGTTCAAAACCTGATTGACCGCGCCATATGCAGCAGTGGCATCAGCACCATGGCGGTTAACTAAACCGACAATCACGAGACCGGCCACAGAGGTCGTGACCATCTGAATACCTGTAGGAATGCCTAGTTTTAAGATAATTTTGCTGAGATCATGTTGATGGCGAATATGACGAATCAACTCGAAGTCGAGTTTGAGCGGATGATCTTTCTTTTTTAAGTAGAAATATAAAAACACCAAGGCAATTAAAAAGCCGATATGACTGGCAATGGCAGGGGCAATAATACCTAAACTTGGAAATCCAAATTTTCCTGCAATCAGCACGGGTGTAATAATCAGCCCTGAACCAATGGTCATACCCGATGCAATCAGCGGTGTTGTACTGTCACCGACCCCACGCAAAATCGAGGTGTAAATAATATAAATAAAGAGTAGTGGACTACCGGCAAGCATCCATTGCACATATGGCAAAGATAAATGCATCACGTCTGGGGCTGTGCCTAAAGCCAATAAAATGGGCTTGGCAAATATCACCCCTAAAAAGGCAATGATGCTGCCACCAATCAAGGTCATAAACAGGGTGGAGCCCACGACGGTACGAACTTTTTCAAGGTTTTGCGCGCCCCAAGCTTGCCCCACCAACACGGTTGCACCTGCCGAGAGCCCGATCACAAAAGCCATTAAACAGAACAAGATCGGGAAAAATACCGCAACGGCTGCAATGGCATGCACCCCAAGCATCTGACCGACAAAAACGGTGTTAATGGTCCCAGATAAATTCTGCAAAATATTGGTGGCGATCAAAGGCACCAGAAAAACTAAAAACGTTTTCCATAAATTTTGCTGAGTAACGAGGGACTGTTGTTTTGACATGCTCAGGTCCTAGACGCGGCTTTTTATGATTTTAAGTTACTGATAACACTATCATGTTGGCATTCAAAAAAGCCTTAGTTTTTGAGTAACCAAGGCTTCATTATTTCTACATGTCTGTTTTAAAAAAACGTTTGGGCAGATACGGCTTTAAACCGCGGAGAGAATCTCTGCAGCTCGATCTAAGGTGGCATCTTGTTTGGCAAAACAGAAACGTAATAATCGTAAATTTTCCGGCGGTTTTTGATAGAACACTGAGACAGGAATCGCCACGATTTTATGTTGCTCTGCCAACAACTGACACATTTCCACATCGCTTAAATCTGGGCGTATGGCACTGTAATCAAGGTTTTGGAAATAGGTACCTGCCGATGGAATCAACTCAAATCTAGAGTGGCTTAAGCCGGCATTGAAACGGTCACGTTTGGCTTGGTAAAAATCGGCCAATTCAGCAATGTGCTCAGGATGTTCTGCCATAAAGTTAGCCAGTGCCATTTGTACGGGCGTAACACCGCAGAAATTGGCAAATTGATAGATTTGGCGAAACACTTGCATCAAGGCTGGCGCTGCAATGCAATAACCCGTTTTCCAACCTGTGACGTGAAAGGTTTTACCAAATGAACCCACGACAAAACTGCGTTCACGCAGCTCAGGAAATGACAAAGCAGATAGATGCTGACGACCATCAAAAATTAAATGCTCATAGACCTCATCCGACAGCACAATAATATTTTTATCTCGAATCAGTTCAATCAAGTTGAGCCAGTCCTCACGCCCCCAAACAGCACCTGTTGGATTATGCGGTGTATTGACAATAATCATCCGGGTTTTATCGTTAATCGCAGCGGCAACACGATTCCAATCCACAGTAAAATGGGGCGTCTCTAAGGCAATGTGAATGGGATGAGCCCCAACCAATTTTACACTGGGCGCATAACTATCATAGCTCGGATCAAAAATAATCACTTCATCATCCGCATGAACCACGGCTTGAATGGCACTAAAAATACCAATGGTTGCACCCGGGGTAATGGTCACTTCGGTGTGAGGGTCAATATTTAATTGGTCTCGATGGGCAAACAGTTGGACCAATTGTTCACGCAAATGTATCAGTCCATCGCCGGGTGCATATTGGTTACAACCTTGTTGCGTCGCATCACTTAGCGCATTTAACAGTGCAGGAGGTGCAGGGAAATCAGGAAAACCTTGAGATAAATTCAGTGCATTTAGACGCTGCGCCATTGCGCTCATGACGCTAAAAATAGTCACACCTTGTGCAGGTAGTTTGGATTCAATTGTGATCATGGAGCTTAAAATTTTTAATAGGTTGCATTTTGAGTGTAGCAGCATCTCAGCGGCTGCGAAAAGTTAGATCAGCAAAATTGATCCAGTATTGACGTTCCTATTCTCTTGAATCCTAAAGTGATGCAAAAGCCAAAAAGAAGAATTCAACAATTTACTTACAAAACAAGGTGGACGAAAAAATAATCATTTTCTAAAATGCGAAGTTTATAAAAAATATTTTCCTTATAACAATGCTTAAAAATATTCACGCCATGGTGGAAAACTTTGGCTTTAGCGTACAGAAACGTGCGCTACATATTCATTTTTCAAATGAACCATTAAACACCGAAGTTTTTATTCAGCGGATTGAGGGTCAGCACCGAATCAATCAAGGCATTCGCGCGGAAATTATTTGTCTATCCACCAATGCACATTTGGCTTTAAAGCAGTTTATAGGCGGCCGAGTGGCTGTCGATCAAGTGACAGATTTGGGACAACTCAGTCGCCTGACTGGGGTGATTACCGGGGCAAGCCAAGGTCAAAGTGATGGTGCATTGACCGTTTATAAGCTGGTGATTGAGGATGCCACAGCACTCTGGCATAAGCGTCGTAACAGCCGTGTCTTTATGAATAAATCGGTTGGGGAGATGACCGAGATTATTTTTAGTGAATGGCAGAAAAAAAGTGCGTTGTTTGCTGCCAGTTTAAGTCTGAACTTAGAGGGGTTGGCACGTACTTATGATGTGCGTCCATTCACCATGCAGGCGAATGAAAGTGATTATGCATTTTTAACTCGCCTTTGGCGCAGTGAAGGGATCAATTGGTTAATTGATGAAGCGGAGTTATTTGTCGCATTTTCGGCTGCACCGATGCAAGCACAGCAGCTGCGTTTAATTGATACCAATCAGGCTTATAGTGCTTTAGAGCGGAAAAAAATTCGCTTTCATCGGAGTCATGCCACGGAACGTTTAGACACGATCACCAGTTTTGTGGCAGAACGCTTTTTACAATCGACCACCATTCAAACGCAGCGTTGGCAAGCTCAACATTTGGCACAAGACCAAAGTAATCCGCTCTTAAGCGCCCATGCACAGAGTGAGCAACAGCACAATGAAACCTTAAGTTTAGAGCAGGCTTGGACCGTAAGTTCGGCTTGGACAACTGACCTTAAAGGTGCAGATCAGGCGACCACTTCAAATACACAGCAATTGGATCAGTTGAATCGGCAACTCAATCAATATCAGGAATTACAAGCCAAATATTTTACCGCCAGCAGTAGCGTAAGGGATGCACAAGTTGGGTATTGGTTTGAATTAGAAAATCATCCTGAAATCGATCAACATCAAACGACAGATCGTGAATTTCTCATATTGGGCAAAGCATTTTATAACCAAAATAATTTACCCAAAGATATTTTGGTTCAATTAGAAAAGTTACTTGCCGCGAGCCGTTGGCTATCTTTAGGGGATGAACGGCAGGCCAATGAGCTCTATGTGGTCCGTCGGCAAATTTCTGTGGTGCCTGAATATGATCCTTTATTACACCGGCCACCTGCGTTTCCACAGCGGGCTAAAGTGGTCGGTCCAGAAGGTGAAAGTATTTATGTCGATGCTTGGGGGCGTATCAAAGTTAGGTTTACGTTCACCCGCAGCGATGACCATAGTCATGATGGTGGAGCAGGGAGTAATGATAATGACAGTGACTCGGCTTGGGTCGATGTACTGACTCCATGGGCGGGTGAAGGTTATGGGGCACGTTTCCATCCTCGTATTGGCGAAATTGTGGTGATCGACTTTTTTGAGGGAGATGTGGATCGTCCCTTTGTAGTAGGACGTATACATGAGGCTGAGCGATCTCAGACCATGTTTGACCTCAAAGGTCAGCTTCCTGAAACCAAAAAACTCAGTGGTATCCGCTCGCAAGAAGTTGCAGGAGCAGGCTTTAACCAACTGCGCTTTGATGACACGACGGGGCAGATCAGTACCCAATTACAAAGTAGTCATGCGGCGACACAGCTGAATTTAGGTAATCTCAGCCATCCTAAAGAACAAGACAGTAGCCATGGCCGTGGTGAGGGGTTTGAGCTGCGCACGGATGCCTTTGGCGCTGTTCGAGCGGGTCGTGGCATGTTGATTAGTACTTATGCGCAGGAAAATGCCATTGCGGACCACTTGGAAGCGGCCAAAGCGCAGGCGTTGCTGAGTCAAGGTCAGGAAAGCATGAAAATGCTCAGCAGTATTGCCGTGAAGCAACAAACAGATGCGTTGAATGTTATAGGTCGTTTGCCAAAACTGATTCAGTCCTTAGAACTTAAAAGTACTTCAGAAGCCTTAATCACAACAGTCGGTTTATTTAAAAATGACTTGGCAGAAGATCCGCTGAATGCTTTAAAAAATTGCAAAGGTTTTATTCAAGATATCGGCGCGATTACTAAAGATGTGAAAGGCACGGTGAAGCAGTTCAAAGCCTATTTTGAAGATGCTGAGGAAGCTTTTGATAACTTGAAGGGCGTGATTGAAAAGCTTGAAGAACATGGTGCCGATCAGCTGAAGGATCGGGTCGCGCAAATTAAAAAACAGCTCAAAGATGATCCACTGAAATCGTTGAAAGAAATTGGCAAAATTGTTGAAGACATTAAGATCAATCCAGATGAAATGATCATTGGCGGTGGCTTTGGCAAGCCAGAAATTTTTACGCCAACAAAGGCCTTAGCGCATGTGAAAGGCTTTATGGAGAGCTATAGCCAAAATTTAGAAAGTTCTTCAGACCCAAAACAGCAGGAACAGGGCAAGCTGTTTAGGCAAGCTTTAATGTTATTGGCTTCACCCAACGGCATTGCAATGACCACACCTGAAGATATTGTCATGCAGGCATCGCAGGATATTGCTGAGAGTGCACAAGGTTCAGTGAATGTGAGTGCACAAAAAAATATTGTGCATCATGCGCAAGATAAAATAAGCCTATTTGCGGCGCAAAAAGGCCTAAGTGCTTATGCGGCTAAGGGCAAAGTAGAGTTGCAGGCACAGGATGATGCGATTGAGGCGATAGCCCGTAAAGTGATTAAGCTTATTTCCACTGAAGATAAAATTGAATTGACCAGTCCGAAAGAGATTGTGCTAACGGCAGGCGGTTCACAGTTAAAAATTAATGGCGATGGCATATTTTCTACAACAGGCGGTAAATTTGAGAGTAAGGCTGGGCAGCATTGTTTTGTGGGGGGAAGTAAAGTCAGTTATGAAGTGCCTCAGCTGCCGAATGCTTCGATTTATAGTAATAGATTAGATGTGTATGACTTATTTTGGCAGAGTGATTTTAGCCAGCTTAGTTTCAAAGCTTTTATACCTGAGACGAACGCAGTGATCAGCGGTGGGATTGATGAGCATGGTCGAACTGGAAAGATTTCAACGGCTGATCCTTCAAAGCTTCAAATCTTAGTAGGTATGGATGATGAATGGGGGTTAAGTATTGATGGTTATGATGTAGATGAACTCATTGATCAAAATAATAATTAAGGTATAAAAATATGTCTAATAAAGCTTTAGTAACAGTACAAATTCTAGATGCTCTTGGTAACCCAATACCTAAGATTCACTATCAAGTTAGAAATCAGAAAACAGATCAGCATGTTGTAAAAGGTATCACTAATTCAAAGGGCTGTTTTTATGAAATTCAGCGGGACAAAGGAACGGTTTTAGATGTATATGTGAAAAATCTATTTGATGATGGTATGAAAAAAGTCAAATCTTTTACTCTGTCAAAAGATCGAATGTTAGTTAAGGTAATTAGTCCAAAATTGCTTATAGATTTAAAAACTTTAGAAAATAATGGTAAACAAGGTGGTTATAAGCGCAAGACGCATATAGTTCAGAAAGGAGACACCTTAACTTCGATTGCACAAAAGTATCAGACTACAGTTAGGGCATTAGACGTTCTAAATAACCTTGAAAATAAAAATAAAATTAGCATAGGCCAAATTATTAAATTGCCAGTTAATACGCCAGCAACAGGCAATAAAAGCAGTCAGGATAAGAAACCGCAGCCGATTAAAAAGCAGCCAGAGAAGACCAAGTCTCAAAAATCAGCACCACCTAAACATGATGAAAAGAAAGCTAATCAATCATCAGAATCTAAGTTAGATGATTATAAAAATAAGGCATTGGAAAAGCTTAATGAATGGTATGAGGATGGGAAAAAAGCTTTAACTGAAGTTATTAAAATTGAAATGAAAGAGGACCGAAGTCAGGATGGAGGTACTCCCAAATCTGATACATCAAATTTATGCAAGTCATCGCCTCAATGTATTTCAAGTGGGCAAAGTGAATTAATACGAGAAATTAATATCCGTTTAGCTGGCTTTGGCGGTGCTTTACCTACTGATAAATTTACTCCTTTAACTGAAGCTTGTATCAAACAGTTTCAGAGGGATTATATGGGGGTTCCTGAAACGGGGAAAATTTGTGGAAGCTTATTATTGGCTTTAGATAAGTTCTATACAGAATATCCAGTTGCAGGATTTATGGCAAAAGCTTCATGTAAATGTGGGAAATGTTCTGGTTATGGTAATAATCGTAAAGGAGTTACTTCTGGTAGTAATGTTGCTAATGAATATCCAGGAATACATAGATCTCTAATTTGGATATTAAAATCTTTAAACTTTTATTTAAAAAATGAATTTAAATCAAGTGGATTAGAAGTGGCATACATCGAATCAGGATATAGATGTATTGAAAATAATAAGCAGCATAAAAGAACGAGTGTCAACCATATGGGGCTAGCACTAGATATACATATAAAGAAGGACGGAGTAAGAACCAAAGAATTATTAGATATGGAATTCATTAGAAAAAATATAATGGAAATTAAGATGGGAGCTTCAGAGCAAAGACAAACTGATAAAATATATCTTGAACCTAAAGTTTTTAATAACGGCGGTTCTGGAGCAACAACTTGGGTGCACTATGATGTTACGAGGTTCTCTCAGCCATATTTTAATGACCTTTTTTTCAAAAAGAGTGTCGCAGAATTGAATGGTGGTCCATTAGTTGAATTAGTAAAAAAAATAAATTTAGTATCGATTTTAAGTTGTTCAGGTGTATTAACTGCGACAAGTAATAATTTAAAAACTTCTGATAAAACAATTGATGAATTGGTTGTGGAGTTGGGAAATGCAATTGCTAGTGGTGAAGGAAGTTATGAGGCTTGGAATGCAGGAGCACCTGAAGGGAAAAGAGTCAAATATGGGAAAATGAATGATTTACCAGGCACAATTACAGGAAAAACAATTAATCAATTGTTACTAGCTTCAAAAAACTATAGTTGGCAAGACAATAGGCGAAGATTTGCAACCGGAAAATATCAAACAATTCCATCAACATTAGACGCTGCAAGAAAGAGAATGAATCTCACTGGTGATGAACTTTACGATGCGAATATGCAGGAAAGAGTTTTTAAGGAACATTTATTAAGAGGACGAACTGAAATTTACAATCTTATACACAGTGGTAGCTCAACAGTTGAAAAAGCTATGATAGATGCCTCTAGAGAATGGGCTTCAATAGCTTTACCTAAAGGTAGTAAGAATAAATTTGGCGTTATTTCTGATGGTTCGGTAGGCTATCACCAATCTGGTACAAATAGAGCTAATTCACATTCAACAGCTAAGGTAAAAGAAATTTTTGAAAAAATTAAAGCATATCATTCATCAAAATAGGTTTTAAAAATGAAATTAACCAAATTGTTCCTTTTCTTAATTTTTGGATTATTAAATTCTAGTTGTTCTTATTCGAGAGAGGAATCATCATTTATTAAAGATAGTCTAAAATCTGAGAATGTTAGTTCATGTAATGTAGAAAAAATTAAAGTAAATTTTTGTACTAATGAAAAAATAAAAATTTATAATCAAAAATTAGCTAGCACAGCTAATTTTTCAAATGACAAAATACTTATAATATTAAATGAAGATAGATATACCGGTAAAGGTGACAGTAGAAATGTAAAAGCAATTGTTGTCATAGATTCATCAAAAGGAAAAATATACCCTTTGCAACAAATAGTTGGTAATTTTGTGGATTCTAGGTTGGAAGTTTTAAGTAATGAAAATCCTGAAATTAAGTTCTCTAAATCCTCAAATGAAATTTGTATTTCTGGAACTACTTATGCTAGTGATGATAATAATATAAATGTTGAAAATGAATGTTATATATTTGAAAATGATAGTTTTAAAAAAATAAAAAAAGATCCTGAAATTATAGGTAGTGAAAAAAATATAGTATCAAAAAAATATGATTCTGATGTGCATTTGAAATGTATTTCAAAAAAGACAAAAGAGTGCTCTGGTCTAAATTTAATAGAAACAAAAGAACTGTTTAAAAAGTATGACTTCGTAAACCTATCGGATGGACCAAGTATGGTTCTAGATAGAGGTCGATTTCAATTAATAATTTCACCTTTTGAAGATGAAAGTGGACCAAATTTAAGAGTTATGCAAGTTAAAAATAATAAGTTAGTTGATGAAAAATTTATATATTTAAACAATAGAGTAGAAATAGATAATAATTCAATAATGACGTATTATCAAAATTCTAAAAAAATCATATATCAGTTTAAGTAGTTATTATATAAAAGCCGACTTTCGTCGGCTTCATTTAATCACCCTTCCAGCACTTCTTCCAATAACCCCTCACTCGGCGCAAAGTAATACGCGCCATCCATAGGCGTGACAAAGTGAAGTAAACGGTCGTGAATACCATCGCCGCTGGTGCCAAACATACGTCTTAACATACAGCTGATAATTTTTAAAATCATTTGTCAGTTAGTGATGTAGATACAAGTAATCTAGTAGATGTTGGAGAGGTTATTGGAAAGTCGGGTGCTACAGGTAATGCTAATAAGATGACAACTATAGCAAATGGCGCCCATTTACATTTTGAAGCAAGGAGTGCTCCTTTATTAGGTATTGGTTTAACCGGGAGAATTGATCCAATACCTTTTATTAATGCAAATTTACCTTATTAGTTCGACTAACCCCTAAAAGGCATAATATGAAATATATAAAAACAATTTCCTTATTTTTAATTATTAATTCTTTTTTTGGATGTGGATATGCAAAAATAAATAATAGTTGGAATGATCCAACTCAAGAAGCTATACAAATAAAATCACCTATCGATTTTATAGATAAATATGGAACATATAGTATAGTTTCTACTAATAAAAAAATAAGATTAACTGATTTTGGTGATGTTTATAAAAATAAAAATGGGAGAAAGTACACATTGAAAAAATTTGGAGTACAAATTTTTAATCAAAATAAAGTCTTCGATGTTTATAAGTCAACAGTTCCATTAAAATCTAATGTTGATATAAATATCTTATATCGTGATAAAAATATTGTGGCATTTCGTGTTCGAGAGGATTTTAATATTGATTATGTAAAAACGCCTTTTAGAAGCTTTATTGTTAATACTTTCGTTTATAATTTTAATAGCAACAATTTCTTAACAGTTCCTGTTTTAGCTTCAGAAGATAACAATGCTAATGGTAAAGGGGTGGATTTGTTGCAAGGAGATCAATTTACGTTCAATTCTAAAAAAGGAATTTTTACATATTTAGCAAATATAAAATATGCACAAGGTGGTAAATCGAGTGTCTTTAAAGTTGATTTAAGTAATACGTTAAAATGTGTTTCAGCTACGCAGGGGTGTGAAAATATTGGTCTTTCCACTGCAGAATTAAGTACTATGAATAAATAAATTTTGTTGCAAAGAGTAGGAAAATCTACTCTTTGCATTTTCAAAATTTACCCTTCTAAAATTTCTTCCAGCAACTCTTCACTCGGCGCAAAGTAATACGCTCCGTCCATTGGCGTTACAAAATGTAGTAAGCGGTCGTGAATACCGTCACCGCTCGTACCGAACATGCGAACCAGCATGCTGTCGATAATGCTTAAATCATTGGTATATGCCACAAAGAACAAGCCTTGATCGCCACGGCCATCGCCATAAGGCAATGAATGACGCAAAATTGCGAGTTCTTCACCTTCATCATCTTCAACAACTGTACGTGATACATGTGAGTTTTCAGGTTGTTCGTTTTCATCTAACTCAATCGATTCAAGTTTGGTGCGCCCAATGACATGTTCCTGAGCATCTACCTTTAACTTTTTCCATTTATCTAAGTTATGTGCATAACGCTGTGCAAAGACAAAAGAACCATCAGCAAAAATACCCGCATCTTCTGCTAATAATGCTGTTTCAGCACGGTCATCTGGAAATTGAGGGTTTTCAGTACCATCAATAAAGCCAGTTAAGTCACGGCCATCGAAATTACGGAAGCAAACACGCTCATCTAAAACCTCAACTTTATCTTGAATGCCATCAAAGAAAGCTTGGCTTAAAGCAAAGCAAATATCTGTACGCTGTGCCGCAATGTGAATCAGCACATCTGCTGGCACTACAGGCATGTTAAATGAACCTTGAATTGGATCAAGTTGTTTAAAGCCTGCCGGAGCTTGACTGTAAAGTTGCGCCCAAAGTTCTGGTCCAAAAGCCACAGCCGTTTTAATCTGTGCATTAGGATGTTGGGTAATCAGACGATCACGAGTATTAAATAAGTCTTCAAGTTGTTCTTTTAATTCGCTAATCGTTAACTCTTTTAAACGTAAAACAATAAAACGAGCATGATCTGAGGGTAATGGCAAAATTACAGATTGAGCAGACATTCATGGCTCCTAAAAATTATAATTTCTGAGTGGCTGTGTATATTGTGCCTTAAGCAGCGCTGAGAGTGTAGCCTTCATTTGGCCTTTTAGCGTGCATTATTGTCATGAAAATAGAGTAAATGTCATATAATACAGACCCATTTCAAACTTGAGCTAATGATGTCCTATCAAATCTGGATTGCATACATGTTGGCATGTTGGGTAATTAGTGTTTCCCCAGGTGCAGGTGCAATTGCGTCTATGTCGAGTGGTTTGAATTATGGGTTTAAGCATGGGTATTGGAATGCAATCGGCCTGCAATTGGCACTTTTGGTTCAGATCGCCATTGTTGCAGCTGGGGCAGGGGTCTTATTTGCGACGACACCATGGGCTTTTCTGATCGTGAAATGGTTTGGTGTGGGCTATTTATTATATTTGGCTTATTTACAGTGGACAGCGCCAATAGAGTCTATTGAAATTCAACAAGATTTGCCCAATAAATCACCGTCAAAATTAGTTTTACATGGCTTTTTGGTCAATATGAGCAACCCTAAAGCGATTGTATTTTTGTTGGCAGTTTTGCCGCAGTTTTTAGATTTATCTAAACCCCAATGGATTCAATATGTCATCATGGCTGCAACGATGATTAGCATCGATCTGATTGTCATGGCGGGGTATACCGGTCTCGCTGCAAAAGTGCTGCGGTTATTAAAATCACCCAAACAACAAAAATATTTGAATCGAACCTTTGCGGTATTATTTGCTTGTGCTGCGAGTTTATTGAGTTTGGTGCATCAATAAATCCAGTTAGATGATTCTGAGCATCGTATTTGACGTGCAAAAAAAAGCCATGCAACTGCATGGCTTTTTTATTTTGATATGTCGCGAATTGAGCAAAGAACGTTGGTGCTTAAGCGACTTTCTTAAATTTTTGCATAATAAAAATCAGGGCAAAGAGCAGCGCCATGGTTAATACAATAGTCAGTCCTGTAGAGGTGTTTAAACCAGCACTTGACCATAACCCCACGGTCACACCGACTTGTGCAATGATGAAAGACCACAGCACCATTTGTTTCGGGGAATTTGCCAATAAACGAGCGGTTAATGCAGGAATCACTAACAATGCACCCATCAGCAATGAGCCGACAGCACGTAAAGCCAATACGGTAAATAATGCCAGTAATAACATAAAAATCAGACGTTGCCATTTAGCGCTGACACCTTCACTGACCGCAATATCGGGGTCAATGGCAATCTGAATCTGCGATTGCCAACTTTTATACAGCACGGTCAGTGCCACAATGATCACCATTGCAAAGACAGGCAAATCTGACCAAGAAATGGTGAGTAAATCACCAAATAAATAGCTGAGTAACTCAGGTCTTAAGCTTGGCAAATGTTGTATGAAGAGTAAGCCTGAGCACAGGAGTGTTGCAGAACATAGCGCAAGCAAAGCGTCATTGGGTAAGCGAGGGTCGTGTAACACCCATAAGATTGCAACCAATAAGAGCGCAATCAATGTAACGCCTGTCCAAAGCGGTAGACTCATTGCACCGGCAATGGCGACACCGAGTAAAGTGCCATGTGCCATGGTGTCCGCAAAAAATGACATGCGACGCCATAGCATTAAACAGCCGAGGGGTGCAGTCAGGAACACCAGCAAAGTGCCCATGATCCATGCTGGCAAAAGGAGTTGTAGCCATTCCATCATGGATTATGCTTCCGGTTCAGGGTGAATATGAGGACGAGAGTCATGCTGGCAAGGCGTTGCACTATCGCCATGTGCACAGTGATCATGATGGTGTTGATAGAACACACGATTTGTTCCAAAGATCGCTTGATATTCAGGATGTTGCTGGACATTTTCAGGCAAGCCACTACAACAAATATGCTTGTTCAGGCAAACCACACGGTGCGTGCCTTGCATGACCCATTGTAAATCATGAGAAACCATCAAAACTGCACAGCCATATTTTTCTGGCAAGCTACGCACGTAGTCATACAGTTCCGCTTCAGACTGGATATCCAGACCTTGCATAGGTTCATCCAGAACCAATACATTCGGTTGACGCAATAATGCCCGTGCAATCAATACACGTTGACGTTCGCCGCCCGATAGTTGCTGAACTTTAGATTGTTGTAACTTGGCAATGCCTGTATCACGAATAATTTCTTGCTTAATGCTGGCATCACATTTTTCTAATGCCAATAAATCACACACACGTAGCGGTAAGCTGTGTGATGGATTAAATTTTTGTGGCACATATGAGAATTTTAATTTTTGTATGCTGATCACTTTACCAGATACAGGTTTTACAATACCCAATAACACTTTGATGAGCGTGGATTTGCCTGCACCGTTAGGACCAATCAAGGTGACAATTTCTTTTTCGTGTAAGGCGAAATCTACATTTTTTAAAATGTCACGTTCATCGATTCGGACATGAACATGCTCTAAAGCCACAATGGGCTTCATATTTAGTGTTTGCTGCGGCACTGCTGACAGATCCCTGAAATTTCAATAATACTGTGATGTGCAGTAAAGCCATCGGATGCAGACAATTCATCGAGTTGCGCCATCAAGCCTTGAGCAGATGCTTCTTTGACTATTTTACAATCGGTGCAAATCAGAAATGCTGCTTGATGTCCTTCGCGCGGATGGCAACATGGGATGTACGCATTAATCGAAGTCAGACGGTGAATCAAACCTTTTTCAAGCAGAAAATCCAACGTACGGTACACCGTCGGCGGCGCTGCAGGTCGGTCAGACTCACTTTTGATTTTAGCCAAAAGGTCATAAGCGCCCATTGGCCCCGTTGCATTTAAGATCAGTTCCAATACTTCTTTACGCAAGGGCGTAAGTCGAGCACCCGTCGCACTACAGAGACTCTCAGCTTCAGCCAGGCGCTGTTCGACATTATGATGATCGTGTACACCATGCAAAGCATTATGATGTTCGTGTGAACATGCGCTCATAGCCAACCTCGAGTACGAAACTGTATAAAGAAAAAGACTTTAAATCTTAACATGAAGCGTAAGGACTTACGAACAGACGTAGGTTTTTTTACGATTTTGTTATATTATAACACTATTCATTTTATGGTGCTCTCTCCCCATGTCCCGTGTAATTCTTTTTTGTAGTTTGGCTTTATTCAGTGTGATGAGCTGGGCGCAAGGTCTCGTTGTTTCTACACAACCGATTTATCTAATCGCAAAGGATGTACTCAAGGGTGTAGAGCAACCGAAATTACTGCTTGACCATCAATCTGGACATGATGTGAGCTTGACGCCTGCACACCGTAAAACCGTGCAAGATGCCAATCTCGTTTTATGGTTAGGTCACGCGCACGAAGCACCATTGGCAAAAATGTTGGGTGAAAGTGGCAAAAGTATCGCTATTTTAGACTCAGGCATTATCAGTGCGTTGCCTTTGCGGGATGTTCGTGGCAATGCATTAAAAGGCACAATCGATACCCATGTCTGGCTTGAACCAAACAATGCGGTTCGAATCGGCTTTTTTATTGCTGCTTTACGTTCACAACAGTTTCCAGAACATCGTGAAAAATATTGGGCCAATGCACGTGCATTTGCGCAGAAACTCTTGGTTACTGCACAAAAAACCGATGTGTCGAGCCGTGCTCAACCTTACTGGTCTTACCACGATGCCTATCAATATCTTGAGCGCTCACTGAATTTGAAATTTACCGGTGCGTTGACAGATGATCCACATGTCGCACCGACATTGGCACAAATCAAGTACCTGAAAGACCATCGCGCGCAGCCCAAAGTATGCTTACTTGCAGAAGCACATGCCAGTCAAAATCAGTATCAAAAGCTCGGTGGTATCGTCTTTCAGCCAGTTGACGAAACGATGAGTGGGGCAGGGGATTTTGTAACAGCATGGAAGATGTTGGCTGATGAAACCCTGAAATGCACACTAAATGCACGAAAGTAAAGTAAAAAATAAACAACTATTGATTAGTTTGAAAGCAGTTTGCCAATTTAAAAAAACACGACTAAGGTCGGGAAAAGATTGCAAGTTAAGGGGTGTAACTCTATAATGCCTGCGATTAAAAATAATCATCAGTTAAACTTGTCAAGCAGAATTGCTGTGAGTGAACAAAAATGAGTCGAACTAGTCGCATGATTGATCGACGATTAGCGAAAGCTTTAGTCATCTTACAAGCAGTAATGATTCCTGTTTCAGCCCTGATTGGTTGGGTCCTTAAAGACACAATCACAGCATATAGTGCAGCTTTGGGTGCGTTGGTATGTTGGCTAGCAAGTAGCTACTTTTCATGGCAGTCGTTTCGTGCGGCTGGTGCCCGTGCCTCTAAACAGGTGCTGTCAAACATGTATCGTGGCTTAATGGGCAAGTTTGCAATCGTGATTGTTGGATTCATTTTGATTTTGATCAATGTCAAGCCGTTGTCAGCGGTGGCATTGTTTTGTGGTTTTATGCTCGTACAAAGTATGTCGTGGGTCGCTCCTTTTTGGGCAACACGCTTAAAAAAACGAGTGTAAACACAACAAAAAATTGAAAAGTTTTTTGGAGAGTAACGAGATATCAGGCAGCACGCGATATTCGTTTTCTCTATTAGTTTTGACATTGACCAGGTGTGATTTATGGCTGCTGAAGAACATGCCCTTACTTCGACCGAGTACATTCAGCATCACTTGACTAACTTGACCTATGGCAAAATGCCAGATGGTACTTGGAAGTTAGCTGAGACTGCTAAAGAAGCTCAAGAGATGGGGTTCACTGCTATTCACTTGGATTCAATGGGTTGGTCTATTGGCCTTGGTATTGTTTTCTGTTTGTTGTTCTGGGTTGTAGCGAAAGCTGCAAACTCTGGTGTTCCGACCAAGTTCCAGTCTGCAATCGAAATGATTATCGAGTTCGTTGACTCAAGTGTCCGTGACACTTTCCATGGCAAATCGCGCTTAATCGCGCCGTTAGCGTTGACCATCTTCGTGTGGATTTTCCTCATGAACTTGATGGACTTGATCCCTGTTGACTGGATTCCTTATACAGCTCAATTGATCGGTGCTAACGTGTTTGGTATGGATCCTCACCACGTTTACTTCAAAATCGTTCCATCTACTGATCCTAACATTACCTTGGGTATGGCATTGTCAGTATTTGCGTTAACTATTTTCTATAGTATCCGTGAGAAAGGTCTTGTCGGATTCGGTGCAGAATTTGCACTTAACCCATTTAACCCAAGTAACCCAGTTTTAAAAGCATTACTTATTCCAGTAAACATTATTCTTGAATTAGTAACTTTTATTGCACGTCCAATCTCATTGGCTCTTCGACTGTTCGGTAACATGTATGCGGGTGAGTTGATCTTCATCTTGATCGCATTACTACCGTTCTGGATCCAGTGGGCGTTGTCTGTGCCTTGGGCGATCTTCCATATTCTTGTTATTACGTTACAAGCATTCATTTTCATGATGTTGACTATCGTATATATGAGTATGGCTAGCGAAAAGCATTAATGGTATTGCTCAACTGTCAAAGGGTGGTTGGGCACACAATTTTTTAACTTAATTTGGTATAAACCTAACCTCTGAGGAATTATCATGGAACTCACTTTAGGTCTAGTTGCAATTGCATCTGCTATCTTGATCGCTTTTGGTGCTTTAGGTACTGCGATTGGTTTTGGTCTTCTAGGCGGCCGTTTCTTAGAAGCTGTTGCTCGTCAACCAGAATTGGCTCCACAACTTCAAACTCGTATGTTCTTAATCGCAGGTCTTCTTGATGCTGTGCCTATGATCGGTGTTGGTATTGGCTTGTTCTTCATCTTCGCTAATCCATTTGTAGGTTAATCAGCTTAATTCCTAAATTAAACTATTGAGGAATAGCAATGAATATCAACCTCACATTGATTGGCCAAGCGATTGCATTTGCGATTTTTGTCGCATTCTGCATGAAGTTTGTATGGCCACCACTAATCAATGCGATTAGTGAGCGTCAGCGTAAAATCGCTGATGGCTTAAACGCTGCTGAAAAAGCAAAAGCTGACCTTGCGGATGCGCAAGCACAAGTGAAAGCTGAATTAGACGCGGCTAAAGCACAAGCGGCTCAATTGATCGAACAAGCGAACCGTCGTGGTGCGCAATTGGTAGAAGAAGCGCGTACTCAAGCTGCGGCTGAAGGTGAGCGTATTCGTCAACAAGCTAAAGAAGCTGTTGATACTGAAATCAATGCTGCTCGCGAAGAATTACGTCAACAAGTTGCTGCTCTTGCAGTTACTGGCGCAGAAAAAATTCTGAACCAGCAAGTTGACGCAGAAGCTCACAATGCCATGCTGACTCAGCTGGCTGCTAAACTTTAAGAGAGGCGGATTATGGCTGAACTCTTGACGTTGGCACGCCCATACGCTAAAGCAGCATTTGCTTACGCTTCTGAGCAAAATGCAACTGACGCTTGGTCAAATGCATTGAATTTGCTCAGTGCTGCGGTGCAAGACGAAGCATTTTCAGCTTATCTAAATCGCCCTGAGCTTACTCCTGCTGAGCAGGTAAGTGTTTTCGCAAAAGTTTTAGGTGAAGACCAGACTGCAGCAGTGTCAAACTTTTTGACATTGCTTGCCGATAATGACCGTCTGGCACTTCTTCCTGAAATTTCAGAAGAATACGAACAGCTCAAATCACAGAATAACAATACTGTGGATGTAGTGATTGAATCTGCATTCCCATTGACTTCTGTACAAGAACAATTACTTGCGCATGCATTAGAGAAAAAATTCGAAGCTGCCGTAAATGTTTCTGTAGAAGTTAACCCAGCGTTAATCGCGGGTGTAGTTATTCGTGCAGGCGACCAAGTGATAGATGATTCTGCGCTTAACAAGCTTGAAAAAATGCGGACTCGTCTTCTTGCTTAACAGCTCGAAGACTGAACTTTAAAAAGATTGAGGTATAGCGCAATGCAACAACTGAATCCATCCGAGATCAGTGCGCTCATTAAACAGCGTATCGGCGATCTGGACACCAGCGCGACCGCTAAGAACGAAGGGACCATTGTTATGGTTTCCGACGGTATTGTGCGCATTCACGGCCTTGCTGATGCAATGTACGGTGAAATGATCGAATTCGACGGCGGCTTATTTGGTATGGCACTGAACCTAGAACAGGATTCAGTGGGTGCCGTTGTCTTAGGTAACTACTTAAGCCTTCAAGAAGGTCAAAAAGCTCGTTGCACAGGTCGTGTATTAGAAGTTCCGGTTGGTCCAGAACTTTTAGGCCGTGTAGTAGATGCTCTTGGTAACCCAATTGATGGTAAAGGCCCTATTGACGCAAAACTTACTGATGCTGTTGAAAAAGTAGCACCAGGCGTAATTTGGCGTCAATCAGTGGATCAACCTGTACAAACTGGTTATAAATCAGTAGATACAATGATCCCTGTTGGTCGTGGTCAACGTGAGTTGATCATCGGTGACCGTCAAACTGGTAAAACAGCTATGGCGATCGATGCGATCATCGCTCAGAAAAACTCTGGCATTAAATGTGTATACGTAGCAATTGGTCAAAAACAATCGACTATCGCTAACGTTGTGCGCAAGCTAGAAGAAACTGGCGCTATGGCGTACACAACTGTTGTAGCAGCTGCTGCAGCTGATCCTGCAGCGATGCAGTATCTTGCTCCGTATGCTGGTTGTACAATGGGTGAGTACTTCCGTGACCGCGGTGAAGACGCGCTTATCATTTATGATGACTTGTCTAAACAAGCTGTTGCTTACCGTCAAATTTCATTGCTTCTACGTCGTCCACCAGGTCGTGAAGCATATCCTGGTGACGTATTCTATCTACACTCACGTTTACTTGAACGTGCTTCACGTGTATCTGCTGACTACGTTGAGAAATTCACTAACGGTGAAGTTAAAGGCCAAACTGGTTCATTAACTGCATTACCGATTATTGAAACTCAAGCCGGTGACGTATCTGCATTCGTACCTACTAACGTAATTTCGATTACTGACGGTCAGATCTTCTTAGAAACATCATTATTCAACGCAGGTATTCGTCCTGCTGTGAACGCGGGTATCTCTGTATCACGTGTTGGTGGTTCTGCTCAAACTAAGATCATCAAAAAATTGTCAGGTGGTATCCGTACCGCTCTTGCGCAATACCGTGAATTAGCTGCGTTTGCTCAGTTCGCTTCTGACCTTGACGAAGCAACTCGTAAACAGCTTGAACATGGTCAACGTGTAACTGAGCTTATGAAGCAAAAACAATATGCTCCATACTCAATTGCTGACCAAGCTGTTTCAATTTATGCATCTAACGAAGGCTACATGGCTGACGTAGAAGTGAAGAAAATCGTTGCATTTGATGCTGCGTTGATCTCTTACTTCCGTTCAGAAAATGCTGCGTTAATGCAAAAAATTGACGAGACTGGTGCTTACGATAAAGAAATCGAAGCAGCAATCAAAGCAGGTATTGAAAGCTTTAAAGCGACTCAAACTTACTAAGATTCAACTGTGTTGAATCTGGTTTTGGTTTGGTTCACGGATCAACCTTCGGAAGCTCGAAAGGGCTTTCGAATACTAGGTTAAGCGTATGGCAAATTTAAAAGAAATTCGCGCCAAAGTAGCTAGTATCAAAAGCACGCAGAAAATTACTCGCGCGATGCAGATGGTAGCAGCTTCTAAGATGCGTCGTGCGCAAGAGCGCATGGCTCAAGGCCGTCCGTATGCCGAAAATATGCACCGTGTAATTGCTCATTTGGTACAAGCGAACCCTGAATACAAACACCGTTATATGGTTGAACGTCCTGTAAAGCGCGTTGGCTATATCATTGTTTCTTCAGATCGTGGCCTTGCTGGTGGTTTGAACATTAACTTGTTCAAAAAAGTGGTAAAACACGTACAACAGCAACAAGAGCAGTCAATTGAAGTTCAATTTGCTTTAATTGGTCAAAAAGCGGTTTCGTTTTTTAAAAACTACGGCGGTAAAGTTCTTGGTGCAACTACAAACGTAGGTGATGCTCCGAGTCTTGAACAGTTAACTGGTTCTGTACAGGTGATGTTAGACGCGTTTGATAAAGGCGAGTTAGATCGTATTTATCTAGTGTCAAACGGCTTTGTCAACGCCATGACTCAAAACCAAAAAATCGAACAGCTTGTTCCTTTAGCAGCTGCTGAGGAAAGCGAAGGTCTAAACCGTCAATACGGTTGGGACTATATCTATGAACCAGAAGCTGAAGAGCTTTTAAATGGTTTATTGGTTCGTTACATTGAGTCTATGGTTTATCAAGGTGTGATTGAAAACATCGCATGTGAACAGTCTGCTCGTATGGTTGCAATGAAAGCTGCAACTGATAACGCGGGTGAATTGATCAAGAGCCTACAACTTATTTATAACAAGCTGCGTCAAGCCGCGATTACTCAGGAAATCTCTGAGATCGTTGGTGGTGCCGCTGCCGTTTAACATTATTAGTTTGAATTGAGGAGACAGCAATGAGTAGCGGTCGTATCATTCAGATCATCGGCGCGGTTATCGACGTCGAGTTTGAACGTAACAGCGTTCCTAAGATCTATGACGCTCTCCATGTTGATGGTACTGAAACTACATTAGAAGTTCAGCAGCAACTTGGTGATGGCGTAGTTCGTACTATTGCAATGGGTTCTACTGAAGGCCTTAAGCGTGGTCTTACTGTAACTAACACTGGCGCGCCTATCTCTGTACCTGTAGGTACTGCATGTTTAGGTCGTATCATGGACGTTCTTGGTCGCCCTATCGACGAAGCTGGTCCTGTTGGTACTGAAGCTCGTTTACCAATTCACCGTCAAGCGCCTTCTTATGCAGAACAAGCGGCTTCTACTGACCTTTTAGAAACTGGTATTAAAGTCATTGACTTACTTTGCCCGTTCGCCAAAGGTGGTAAAGTTGGTCTGTTCGGTGGTGCCGGTGTTGGTAAAACTGTAAACATGATGGAGTTGATCAACAACATCGCAAAAGCTCACTCAGGTTTATCTGTGTTTGCTGGTGTTGGTGAACGTACTCGTGAAGGTAACGACTTCTATCACGAAATGAAAGACTCTAACGTTCTAGACAAAGTAGCAATGGTCTACGGTCAGATGAACGAGCCACCAGGTAACCGTTTACGCGTAGCGTTGACTGGTTTGACTATGGCTGAGTACTTCCGTGACGAAAAAGACGAAAACGGTAAAGGCCGTGACGTTCTATTGTTCGTCGACAACATCTATCGTTATACACTAGCGGGTACTGAAGTATCAGCACTTCTAGGTCGTATGCCATCTGCAGTAGGTTACCAACCGACTCTTGCAGAAGAGATGGGTGTTCTTCAAGAACGTATTACGTCTACTAAGTCTGGTTCTATTACGTCAATTCAAGCGGTATACGTACCTGCCGATGACTTAACAGATCCATCGCCTGCTACTACCTTCGCTCACTTGGACGCGACTGTTGTATTGAGCCGTGACATCGCATCTTCTGGTATTTACCCAGCGATCGATCCACTTGACTCTACTTCACGTCAGTTAGATCCACTTGTGGTGGGTACTGAGCATTACGAAATCGCTCGTTCAGTTCAAAACGTTCTTCAACGTTACAAAGAATTGAAAGACATTATCGCAATTCTTGGTATGGACGAATTGGCAGAAGAAGACAAACTTACTGTATACCGTGCACGTAAGATCCAACGTTTCTTCTCTCAACCGTTCCACGTAGCTGAAGTGTTTACTGGTGCTCCTGGTAAACTTGTACCGCTTAAAGAAACAATTCGTGGCTTTAAAGGTCTTCTAGCTGGTGAATACGACCACATTCCAGAACAAGCGTTCTACATGGTTGGTGGTATTGACGAAGTTATTGCTAAAGCTGAGAAACTTTAATTAGTTACCTAATTTAGGAGATTCTCATGTCAACTATGCAATGTGACGTTGTAAGTGTTAAAGAGTCTTTGTACTCTGGCACTGTAACTATGCTAATTGCTAAAGGTGCTGGTGGTGAGTTGGGTATTATGCCTGGCCATGCACCACTAGTAACTTTGCTCAAGCCGGGCGCAATCCGCGTTCTGCTTGAAAATGGTACAGAAGAATTAATCTATGTATCAGGTGGTGTACTAGAAGTTCAACCGCACGTTGTTACTGTACTTGCAGATACTGCAGTACGTGCTGACAACCTTGATGAAGCAGCAATTATTGAAGCTCGTAAACAAGCTGAACAATTGTTAGCAAATCAAAAGAGCGACTTGGACTCAGCTGCTGCATTGGCTGCTCTTGCAGAAACTGCTGCTCAGTTGGAAACCATCCGCAAAATCAAAAACCGCGCTCAATAAGACGCAGTTTGAGATTGAAAGAGCCACCCGAAAGGGTGGTTTTTTTACCCTAAATTATTTGAAATTGATCAATCTAAAGTTGAATATATTTTATTCAATACAAACTTTATAGTGATTAAATTCAATCAGCTAGCATTGCACCATGAACCTTATTGCCTATGAGCCGCATTTTTGGGAGCTTTATCAAGACTTTGATCAATATTACTTGAGCATTGCAGTTGATCTTAGTTCTGTCGTGTCATGTTGGGATGTTGAACTCACCCATGAAGAAGTCCAGCAATATGAACACCGTGGGCGCGTGAGTATTCAAGAACTGGCAAAATCGATGGTCGCTGCTGCCTATAAAGGTGATTTTGCTTCATTAGAAAGTCGTTTGGTGAAACCATATGAGCGTCAGGCCATGCAATCGGCTTTTAAAAAATGGCAAGATAGCCAAAAAGCAGGTTAATGCTCGTTATTCATGCATGGGTAAAATTGAAAACTCACCGTGACTGATAATTTTAATTTTAAAAATTTGATCAAAGCCTTCATCCTGTGACGGAACTTGAAGCTTTCGATAGGTTGCACGCACGCCAACTTCTGGAATATGGGCTTTACCTTCACGAAAACTGTTGCGCTTTAAGGTGCTGTCCAAATCGGTTTCAAAATAATAAGCAATAACTTCAAACCCAGCATCAACTGCACGTTGGATATAGCGAGCACGAGCTTCCCGATTTGGGTTGGTATTATCAATCACCATTTTTGTTTTGGATGCCAAACCTGCTTCAAAGATCATATTTTCCCGATGTCGGGTTTTCAACATATCCAAATTAATACGTAAATGGCTATGATATAAATTCAACATGTAAAAGGTTGATTTGCCAGAGGCTTGAACGCCTGTAAAAATAATCAGCTGCATGGTGTCTGCAATGAAAGCATGGAATGAATAATAGGGTATTAAATCAGCAACGCAGTTTTGCTACAATCGCTGCAAAATAAATAAGAACAAGTTACAAAGGTCTGTATGCTCAAATTTTTTACCAGTTTATCGCTGTGTCTTTGTTGTGGTTTGCTCCTTGCATGCCAAAGCCAATACGTGACGACACCCAATCTTCCGACTGAAGCTGCACTTGTCGCTGAATCGGTTGATAATGGCATCAGTACGGAGCTTGAGATCCCATATTTGACTGCCTTTCGAAATCTGCGACAAGCCTATAATCACTGTATTGCGTTTACTGCGAACAATCGCTACGTCTATACCGACAATCGTTTAGAAGAGCATTTGGAGCAGGGGACTTTAATGGCACGGACTGAACATGGGGCGTATTTGCATAAAATGTTGGTCGAAAGTTTAGATCCACAGACGACACGTATTACCTTATTTTTGCCGAAGCAATATACCTTTGCCCAAGCACGTTTTAAACAAGATGTTCAGCGCGCACTTGGACAAGATAAAAACTGTAATACCTATGAATTTGCTCAATCCAACTAATTGAACTTTAAGACGCTTGTGAGTTTTCCTGCTCTGGGTGCTCTACACGTTTACCGTCCTCATAACTGGCAAATCGAGCTTGATCACGTTTGAAGACCGGTGCTAGTGTCGGCCAAGGCCAATCGCCAAAATGGGTCTCACGATAGCGTTTAAACGCGGCATCGAGTTCTTCAGTGGTATTCAGCACAAATGGACCGCGCATTGCCACGGGTTCATTAATCGGTTCACCTTCTAACCACAGAATCCGGGCTTCTAATCCACCTGCTTTGAGATGGACGTCGGCATCTGATTGGAGTTCAACCAAATGCTTCATCTGAATGGTTTGACCTTCTATTTCTAATGTATTGCCTTGATAAAAATAAGCAAAACGGTTGGAGCTACTTGTTGTTGCGGGAATCACCAACTCCGCACCTGCTTGCAGGGTGATTAAATAAATGTTGACTTTATTTTCTGCGGCAGCCGCCCATGAGTGTGGCGGTCGGGAAATAGCATCAGTGGATTTGAACTGCCCTGAAATTACACGTATATCCGATTTTTTTCCTTCACTATCGGTTTCAAAGACGTGAGGAATGTCTTCACGCCAAAACATTTTATAGTCGGCATCATGGGTTTTCTGTTCAGCCGATGAATTAAACCAAATTTGGAAAAGTTCAAATGGATTGGCTTTGTCTTCATGCAGTAGGGGGAACATTTCACAGTGTTCAACGCCATTGCCTGTAGACAGCCATTGCACATCACCAGCAGCATAGCGTCCGCCATTGCCTAATGAATCGAAATGATCGACATAGCCTTGTTCAACCAAGGTAATGGTTTCAAAGCCAGTGTGTGGATGTTCTGGAAAACCTGGAACCACATCGCCATAGTACATATTGAATTCATCTTTCTCGGCGGCTGTTTTTGGCCCCATGTCTGCATTCGCAGCAGGAAAATGATCAACATGATGAGCAGTAAATAAGAAAGGATCTTTTAAATCTAAACGAAAGGTAATGGGTGTAATGTTATAAATCACAGCGTTTGACATAACTGTTCTATCATTGGCTTTGTTATTAAGCATTAATCTAAAAGGAAAAACACTCGTGTTCTATAGCGGAACTGTAAGAAAAAAAGCGTTAGCTCAAGGTCTAACGCTTTTTTGATTTAAAACAGGTGGAATGCAATGGAAATGCTAGATTTCGCTATTTATTCAGTTTCAGTGGGTGCAGTAGATGAGCTTTTTCCAGCTTGATCTTGGATCAACATACCTGCCAATTTAAGCATTTCAGCTTGAATATTGCCCATTTGATTTTGAATTTTCTGAAAATCAACTTTGCTTAAATCGACTTGTCCATTGAGAAAAGGTGAGGCCAATACTTGCTGATTCGCTGCCTGTAAATTGCTGCGAATATCATTAATTTCAGTGCTTTTTAGATTTAAATCATTCAAAGCTTGATTGAAACCTTTGAGCTGCTGTTGCAGCTGGGTTGCCGCTTTTTGCAATTGGAGATGATCTTGGTTGCTGACTGCGGCTTCTAAATCGACCTGCGTTTGTTTGAGTTGTTCAACATAATTGCCGGCTTTAAGTTGCATATCCGCCACATCGCGAACGATATAAAACATATTGCCGCTTTTTAATTGGCTTTGATCGGTCGCCTGACTTTGTGTCGCAGATTGATCTTCGTTTGTTGATGTTGTTGCAGGGCGATCATTTTCTGCTGCGATTTCTTGTTCTTGTTCTTGTTCTTGTTCTTGTTCTTGTTCTTGTTCCTGTTGCGGTGCTGTGGCAGGTTCACAGCCAATCAGCACCAAAACACCACTAAAAATGGCAAAAGGGAGAAGGGCATTCTGCACTAGCTTTTTCATTCAATCATCACTATGTGTTAAGTCTATGCTTTGAATATAGGGGCAGAATGTGGATTAAAAATAGATTGTTGCAAAGCAATAACAAAATAATCGCTCGAACAAAAAAGAGGGCATTTGCCCTCTTTTGATGTTTTGGTGGGTTTAACCCGCAATGATTTTGATAATGGCGTGGCTGACGGCATTCATTAAAATGTAGTCGCCATTCACTTTAATCCATTGTTGGTTTTTGCCTGGTTTAGATAATTTTTTGTATTTAATGTGGTCTACTTTGTAGCTATGACCACGGTATTCAGAAGGTACTTTTTGTCCAGAACGCCAATCATGTGAAGGATTTACAGCTTTTTTCTTGTTCTGACTTTGGTTTTTTACCGGTGTGTTTTTGTTTAGTGTGTTATTGAGCTATCGTATTTTGGTTATGCGCAGGTGCATGTTGTTGGCTATTTTGCGGTGCAGCCATTGCTGGAGCAGCAACAAGTGCTGTCGAAATAGATAAAACGATAGCTTTCATTAATGTATTCATAAGTTCACCTGTTTACTGCTGGATGTGATTTGATAAGACTCATCATAATGAGTATTTACAGGGAAACTTTGAACAATGTATATGTGAAATATTAAAATAATGGATAAACTATGTAAATTATCAATATATGATAATTTAAAATGATCAATCTCAGTTAAAATCATAATAATCTTAACTGAGATATTGAGATATTGTCGAATTATTTGGCTAACTCAGCGTTGATGGCATCGACAATACGTGCATCATCTGCCTTGATATCAGGCGCAAATCGAGCCACAACTTCGCCTTGTTTATTCACGAGGAATTTTTCAAAGTTCCAGAGCACTTCAGGCTTTGGATTTGGTGTTAATCCGTATTCGACTAAATCATCCCACCATGGGCCTTCACCAATGCGTTCAGGAATGGCTTGGGTTAAGGTTTGATAAAGTGGGTGTTTATCCGCGCCTGCAACAGATATTTTTGCAAAAAGTGGGAAATCGACCTTGTAGTTGATCGAGCAAAATTCTTGAATTTCAGCTTCAGAACCAGGTTCTTGTTCTAAAAAGTTATTGGCAGGAAAACCTAAGACTTCAAAACCTTGTGATTTCTTCTCTGTATAGAGTTTCTCTAGGCCTTCGTATTGTGGTGTTAGCCCACATTTAGAGGCTACATTGACCAATAATAAAACCTTGCCTTGGTATTGATTGAGTGTGGTGTCATCACCTTGGATGGTTTTTACCGGGATATCGTAAACTGAAGCTGACATATTCGTTCCTAATTGAAGTTGTGCCTTTCATCCTTGTTTTAAAGGGAAATCTGGTGAACAGCAAGCTTTTATCGATAGGCTTTTCGCATAATTTTTGTAGTAGTTTGCAGAATTCGAGCTGAGGCTTGCTTGAGTGCTTATCGTTTAAGTAGTGGCACGGTGTTGGTTTGGGGTTTTTCCTGTATAGCGTTTAAAAAACTCAATAAAGCTTGAGCTGTGTTGATAACCCAATTCATAGCTGAGAGCTTTAATAGACTGACCAGCGCGGAGTTGTTGAATGGCATAAATAATTTTGGCACGGTTTCGCCATTCAGAAAGGCTCATTTGCAGTTCGTTCTGACTCAGTCGCAATAACTGACGCTCACTCAAAGCAACATTGGATAAGCATCGCTGTAGGCTCAAGCTAAAATGATCTACATCTGCGAGCTGCGCCAAGATCGGCTTTAAAACCGCATCATGGCTTTGCGGTAAATAATGTTGATGTTTGGGCGCTGTTTTTAATTGGTCGAATAAGACCTGTAGCAGGTGTCGATAGGGTGGTGTGGTATGTTGCTCTGTAGGAAAGGCCAAAATTTCTTGCACCAACAAACGAAAGAACGGTTGGATGCTAAATACTTCCGTCTGCTTGGGAAAATCTATGCAGAGATCTGGTGCCAGTCGGATTGCCACATAATGAATGGGTTGTTCATCAATCGCTACCGAGCAATGTTCTGTATGTGGTGGAATCCACACCCCATAACTGGCAGGTGAGAGATGATGTTGCCCTTGTATTTCATATTCGAAAATACCATCGAGACAAAAATTAAAATCACCCCAAAGACAACTGTGCGGATAGACCGTATCTAATGTGGTGTAGTGCGCTTCAAAAAGCTCGATTTGTTGTTCAATCGGTGCTGATGTCATATATGCCTAGGTGTCGATGTCTGAACTACAATATAAATGTCTGAAATTATGTATTTCAATTAAAACAGACATCACTCAAAATACCTAGACCAATCTTTGCACAATATATTGAGGAGTCAGACATGTTGCTTCAAACGCGTTGGGCGAAATTTGCAATTTGTTTGCCTCTGATCGCGGTATTTATATGGTCGTTGAATATTACCGTCACCCGCTATGTGACTGATTATATTTCACCAGTCAGTATCAGTTTTTATCGATGGTTTATTGCATTTTTGATCTTAACCCCCTTTATGCTGAAAACCGTTTGGCAGCAAAGACAGTTGATCAAGCAGCATTGGCAGCAATTGGCTGTGCTGAGTGCTTTTGGCATGGTGTTATATCAAGGTTTGGGCTATACCGCTGCGCATTATACGACGGCGACCAATATGGGCATCATTAATGCCTTTATCCCTGTTTTTACGATTGCCGTTGCATTTTTCATACTTAAAGATGTACCCAATCGCTATGCCATCTTGGGCTGTGCGATCTCATTTACAGGGCTATTGTTTGTCATTGCGCAAGGCGATTTCAGTCAATTACTGAATATGGGCGGACATTTCGGCGATATCCTCATGATCTTCGCAGTGTTCTTTTATGCCTTTTATGGGGTGTTTTTAAAAAAATGGCAATTGAAACTTCCACTACTGTTGAGCTTATATGTACAAATTTTCTTTGCCGTTTTATATCACTTGCCGTTCGTGTTGTATTTAGGCATTGACGCGATTAATCCTGCGAATGCGCCAAGTGTATTTTATGCGGCAATTTTTCCATCATTGATTGCACCGTTGGTATGGATGTTGGCTGTGCAACATCTCGGGCCGAATCGCACCAGTATTTTTATGAATTTGATGCCGGTATTTACCGCGATTATTGCCTATTTCTGGTTGGCTGAGCAGTGGATGTTTTATCATACCGTCGGCACAGTGATGGCGATTACTGGGGTGATCTTGGCGCAGCGTAAGTAAATCTAGTAAAAAGATGAAAATTTACGAGAAGTGTTGATTAGAAAACAATCAAACAAACTTATTTTTTATAGAGCAAATCTTTTGAAAATGGATTTTTGAGTGTGAAACTGAATTAAAAAAACAAAATCTCGTCTTAAAAATCAATCAAAAATAGATACATATTTTGACTAAGTAGTTATAAAATCAGAAATAAAGTACTTATCAGTAGTTTTATTTATATAAAAAATATATTTGTTAAATTTAAAAAAATATTACATAATACTTTTATTGTAAATGATGAAGTAGTTCTTAATAATTACTTGATATTTACCCAGAGATTGCAAGACCCTCTGGATGTGATTTTATACACATCCTTTTTTATGCTCAGCCATCCCTATATGGCTGAGCTTTTTTTTTGTCTGTATTTCCCCGAAAGGCAGGTGTAGACAGGCATCCGAGCTTATGCGCGGATGATTTCACCTGTTTCAGCATCAATAATTTTGCTTGGTTCTTGGCTTAGGCCGAGATCACCATTTAAGTAATTTAGTTCATTGGCAAAATACTGATTGGCTTCTTGTAAGGAACGTGCAGGGGTTAATCCTGCAGGATTGGCACTGGTAGACACAATAAAGCCATTAAAAGCTTGGCATAAAGCCACACATAAAGAGTGGGTAGTCACACGGACTGCGACTTTTGGATGATTGCCTTTAATCCATGTTGGAATATGGTCGCCAGCCGGTAATAACCATGTGGTTGCACGTTCATTGGGTTTACGGTTGGTCCAGGTCGCAATGACTTGCTGACGCATATCTTCTGTTAAGCCTTGAAGCAGGTGTTTAACTTGAGCGACATTGGCAGCCAATAAAATCACGCCTTTTTCAATGGGACGTTGTTTTAAGCGCAAAATTTCGAGAAAGGCTTGCTCATTGTAGGGATCACAGCCCAATCCCCAAACAGCCTCTGTAGGATATGCGAGAACCTGACCTTTTTTAAGACAGGAAGCTGCTTCTGCAACAGAGGTGGTAATCATTTCTATAGACCTTATCTGATTCGACAAAGGGCTATTGTGAACCTAATTTACCCATTCGACAACGTAAGTAGTGTCCTGCTTGTTGTGTGGCATAGCCCATTAACTCTAATTCCATCAGTTGACTAGTCAATGTCGCGGTATCAATTTTGAGTTGAATGGACAATTGATCAAGGCTTTGGCCGACCCAATCGAGTTGCCGATACAGCGCAATTAAATGTTCTGGGATAGGTTCGGGTGGCGGGGTGTCCGGTATTGCTGTTTCGGGTGTCGCTATTTCGGTGGTTGTTAAGGTTTCGGCAGCCTGTGATTGCCACTGTGTGGCTAGTGCCAAGTCTTCAATGACTTGTTGTGGATGATCAATCAAAATTGCACCTTCTCGTATGAGTTGATGGCAACCTTGATGCGACTCACTATAAATATGCCCTGGAATGGCAAAAATAGATTTGCCTTGTTCGGCAGCGCGTTGAGCTGTGATCAGTGAGCCACTTTTTAATGCCGCTTCCGCCACGATGACACCAAGACTAAGCCCACTGACGATACGATTTCGATGTGGAAAATGGTGTTGCAATGGGGGTGTGTGCGGTAGAAACTCACTGATTACGGTTCCCCCATGTTGGATGATCTCTTGTCTTAAACTCTGATGTGCGGTCGGATAAGTTTGATCTAAACCTGTGCCCATCACGGCAATGGTTCTGTGGTGTTGTATGGCAGCGCGATGTGCCGCTTCATCAATTCCTTGTGCTAAACCGCTATTGATATAGAACCCTTGCTCACTCAGATAATAAGCAAAATCATAAGCAATTTGCCGACCTTGGGGACTGGGTTTGCGGCTACCCACAATCGCAATTTGGGGTTGCATCAAGGCTTGAGCATTACCTTGCCCAAATAGAATGGGCGGCTTGTCGCTATAAGGTAACAGCTGTTGTGGATAGTTTATATCTTCAGGAATCAGTACAAAGTCACTGTATTGTTGAATATCCTTGAGACATTTTTCAAAGCTAAGCTGTCCACTTTGATTATGAAATTCTTCAAAGCGCTGTAAATGATTTTTATGCAGTCCTAATTTTTGCCATGTGGTGATTTGATCAGGCTTAAGGGCGTGGTGTAGGGCAGGATAGTGCTGCTGAATTTTATAGAAACTACGAAGTGAGTGTTGCACCACAAACCACAGGCGAATGTAATCTAAATGCAAGTCAGTTAATGAATTGAGCATAATGAGACCTTTGAATATGTCTTCTTTTTATGGTTTAAAATTATCAGTGATATCGTTGTTGGATAATAAAAATGAGGCTGAAATACAGCCTCATTTTTATGGATTTGGTCTTAGTCATCCATCAGTGGCGGCTGAATCGTTGCACCCACTTTGATTGGTAATTCGCTTTCAAGTACATAAGCATAGCTTAAGTTATCGAACGCTTTGAATACCATGATGTTGCCAATACGTTGTCCTGGAAGTTGAACACGTTCTTTGGTTTTCGGATCAGTCACGATTTCACCTTTTTGGTTCACGCTAAAGACTTGACCAGATTGAACACCTTGCAAGCTACCACGGTCGATCGTCACCACACTGTGAACCGCTGCAGTACCAATCGAGCCCATGACACGAACAATACTACCGCCAGCAGTGACATTTTCAGCATTGGTTGGATAGAACAGCGTTGGCAGCATTGGGTCATATTCAGGAAGAACACGATCGCCACGACGAACTTCGGCATTATAAGTGTCGGTCAGTTCTAAAGTGGTAATGTCATTTTCACCACGAACGGCAACACCTGAAGCGACTTGAGTCAGTTCTAAACCTGCGTTGTATTTTTTGCCGTTTGCATCGGTAAAGATGTACGGTTCGCCTTCACGGTAAACAGCATATCGTTGACCGACTTGCATGCCTTGGCCGCGTGCATAAACTGTTTGGCCTTTGGCAGCTAATACACGTTGATCAGCTGTACCTAAAATGTAAGGTGTGCCTTCCACAGAATCAGCTGCAACAATCATGCTGCGCTCAAGCCATTGCTTAATATATTCCAATGGAATAACCGGAATCGCACTGTTGAGGGATTCAACACGAACTTGTGGTTGAAGTTTAGTGCCACCTGTATAGCGACGAATGATACCTTCACAGCCATCACCTTCATCTTTACCGATGATTGGGCGGCCATTGTAGGTACACATTAATAGGCGGTCACCTGGGAAAATCCAATGCGGATTTTTCACGTGTTTATTGCTCGCCCAGATTTCAGGCCAGCGCACAGGATTTTTTAAGAAACGCTTGGAAATATCCCACAACGTATCGCCTTTTTTCACCACATAAACTTGAGGCGCACCTGCCTTCAATGACGGTGGATTGACGTTACGAGCAGGGGCAGCTTCTGCAACACTGACCATTCCCATCCCCACACTTACACAGACTGTAAGTGCCAATAATTGTTTTTTAAACCCCAAGGCACTAAAAGTTGGCATGCCCTTCAAAACCTTTTTCATTATCATAATTCCTAAAATTATGTATGCAACTGCGTTATAATAACGATATTACACACAATTTTTTGATGAAGCATTCCTTCATTTTGTTTTTTGATCAATGGCATAAGTGAGGACGTCGTATGGCCTTATTACCTATTTTAAGTTTCCCCGATCCCCGTCTTCGTACCATTGCAAAACCAGTCGAAGAAGTTACTGATGAAATTCGTCAGTTAGCAGCCGACATGTTTGAAACTATGTATGAAGCACCGGGAATTGGCCTGGCAGCAACACAGGTAGATCACCATATTCAGCTGATAGTCATGGATTTATCTGAAGAAAAAGATCAACCCATGGTGTTTATTAACCCCAAAATTACGCCATTGACGCAAGAGACGCAGCCCTATGAAGAAGGCTGTTTATCAGTGCCTCAAATATACGATAAAGTTGAGCGCCCGTCACGTGTAAAAATTCAGGCAATTAACCTTGAAGGTCAATCATTTGAAGTGGAAGCGGACGGACTTCTCGCAGTTTGTATCCAACATGAAATGGATCACTTAAATGGTAAGTTGTTCGTCGACTATCTATCGCCTTTGAAACGTCAACGTGCACGTGACAAAGTGGAAAAATTGGTTCGCCAGCGTCAAAAAGATAAAGTCGCAGTTAAACGTTAATTGATCGCGGTTAAAAAATACCTGAGACAAGCCCAATTTCGATTGGGCTTTGTTATACTTGGGGCAGACAAATGTTAGGGTTTACCTGTATTGTTTCGTAGTGGAGTGCTGCTGTCCTTTGCAGCCGTTTTTTTGCAGATTGCTGTTTTTTTACAGCCATTATTGCCCAAGCAATATCAAGTTGCTCCGGTCTGCGAAACCATTACGCGTGCACTTTTACTTCCCAATGTTCATGCTGAACATACCGCACATTCACACCATTCATCTTCCGCTCATGTAGAGCAAGTTCAAGTCGATCATACAGCCCATGAACATGATGCCAGTCATCAATGTCAGTATTGTACGGTCTACGGCAATTTGGTTTTGCCCCCTGAACTTGATGTAAAAGAAGTGCTTGATCGAATTCAAGTTCGTTTAATTGCTTTTCAAAAAGCTTTCAAGCATGTCTGGTTTGTTCTTCAACAACTCTTTTTACTTCCGCAAGGTCGAGCCCCGCCACTCGCTGCATAAATCCGACGTTTTTTAAACTTGGGTCTTTGAGGACTCAGGTACGCCTTTATTTATGTATTTTGTGAGATAAACATGGCTCAGCCTAAATTTTTTCTACAGCCTCTTGCGGCTGCAATTTGTGTTGCCTGCTATTCAACTACAGTGATGGCTGACGAGATGTCCGTAGAGATGACGGGAACCAATGCGGTACAGACTTTGGCACCGATTGTGGTGACATCACATCAGGGTAATGATGCCAATGGCCTGATTGTTCGTGCCAACCCCAAACAGCCGATTCAACCGATACCTGCCAGTGATGGGGCCGATTATTTAAAAAGCATTGTGGGTTTTAGTGCTATTAAAAATGGGGGAACCAATGCAGATCCAGCCTTCCGTGGCATGTTTGGTTCACGCATTAAAATTTTGACCGATGGCACAGAAAATCTAGGGGCGTGTCCGAGTCGTATGGATGCACCGACGTCTTATATTTCCCCTGAAAGTTATGACCGAATTTCAGTGATTAAAGGGCCTCAAACGGTTCAATATGCCAATACAGGTTCTGCTGCAACAGTCTTGTTTGAACGCAAACCTGAACAGTTGGATGCTGATAAAAACTACCGTGGTCAAGCCAGTGTGATGATCGGCTCTTATGGTCGCTTAGATCATAATGTCGAGGCGGCTGTGGGCGATGAACATAAATATGTCCGTCTAAATGCCAGCCGTTCTGTTGCAGACAGTTACCAAGATGGAGATGGCAATACTGTGCCGTCAGACTGGGAGCGTTGGAATACAGATTTGGCACTCGGTTGGAGGCCAAACGAAGATACATGGGTAGAACTTACTGGAGGTAAAGCCGATGGTGAGGCGGTGTACGCGGGCCGTTCAATGGATGGTTCGCAATTTGCCCGTGAAAGCTTAGGCCTTCGTGTCGAGAAAAAGAATGTCACAGAGGTGATTAAAAAAATCGAAGCACAGGTCAACTATAGTTATAACGACCATATCATGGACAACTTTAGTTTGCGTGAGCCACCTTTAGCTGAAATGACCCATCATGGTATGACTATGCTAATGCCGAATCCAATGGCGATGCAGGTTACACGTCGTACATTAAATGCACGTATGGCGGTAATGCATGAATGGGATAAGCTGCAGTTCATTACTGGACTGGATACGCAGAATAATAAACATGCCGGCAGCATGACGTCGAAAATGATGCCTTCGATGAATAAGCCCTTAACGCAAGATATGGCATTTCAGTCATATGGTGGTTTTGGAGAAGTCAGTTATCAATTGAGTGACAACAATAAGTTGGTTTCAGGACTTCGTCTCGATCAAGTGCAAGTGAAAGATGAGCGTGCAGCTTCGAAAGCGAGTGGCTATAACAAGGAGCTGAATGAAACTTTGCCAAGTGCTTTTATTCGTTTTGAAAATAAGCACCCTGAACATGACAATGGTAAAACCTATATCGGTCTAGGCTATGTGGAACGCATGCCAGATTATTGGGAATTATTTAGCCCTAAACATGGCAATGCAGGCACAACAAACACCTTTAATGGCGTCGAAACTGAAAAAACCTTGCAGTTAGATGTGGGCTATCAACATGAACATCGGGCATTCAGTTCATGGGCGTCTGCCTATGCGGGACTGATTCAGGACTTTATTTTGATGAGTTACCACGATCATCCAAATACTGGTGGGCATGATCATGGTTCAACCTTTAGCGCGGGTGCGAAAAATGTCGATGCCACCATTACGGGAGCTGAAGCAGGGATTGGCTATCAATTTAGCGATTATATTCAAGCCGATGTCAGCGCAATGTATGCGTGGGGTAAAAACACCACAGATGGCAAGCCATTACCGCAAATCTCACCTTTAGAAGCGCGTATTAACTTACGATATATCCAAGATAATTATACTTTGGGAGCATTTTGGCGTGTGGTTGATGGGCAAAATCGTATCAGTGCGTACCAAGGCAATATCGTGGGTTATGACCTGAAAGAAAGTGCAGGTTTTGGCACACTGTCTTTAAATGGTACTTATCATATTGATGAGGGTGTAGATGTATCTGTGGGTGTAGATAATCTCCTGAATAAAACCTATACCGAACATCTAAATAAACTGGGTGATGCAGGGACAGGTTTAGCGACCGATCAACAGTTTAATAATATTGGTCGCAATTATTGGGCACGTATTTCGATGAAGTTCTAAGTCCGGACATTTGTCATCCAAAAAGCAGAGCGATCGCTCTGCTTTTTTTATTGGTGCATACTTGCCAGTTGTTTGGCCTTACTTTGATACAGTGCTAAACCGAGTTTTTGAATCGCACGGCCTTTTTGCTGTAATTTTTGATTTAAACTCGGGACATGCTTAGCTTAGCACCTGAATACAGGACGAGATTTCTAGCTAATAAATAATAGGCAAACCATGCGGCGGACTGGGGTTTGAGCCCTAATTTATGCATGCGTTTTTTGCCAATAAAAAATTGTGTCAGCTCCAGATGTTGTCGATAAGCCAGTTTTTGCTGAAGCGGTCGGAGGTATTTGTACTGTCTTTCAAAAGGTTCTTTAGAAAGACTGGCATCGAGAGCCATGCTGCTTGCATCGGATTGGGGGTGTACAAATTGCATCCAATACAGCAGTTTCCAACCGTCAGATTCTTTTGAAATTAACCATTTTTCATCAATACCCATCAACCAGCCGACATAGCGCCAAAAATGCAAAAAGCTTTCAGTTTCTTGTTTTGACGGAAAAATTCCTAAAGCGCGAATGCCCAAAAGTACCACACTGCTAAAGGCAAGATTGGTCATCGCCAAGTCAAATTGATTCATCGGTACCCCCCACGTTGCAAAATCCCAGTCTTTGCCTTTTTGGAGTTGATGCCGTACCAAAGCATGAATAAAACGCACATAAATCGTCGATGTAAATCCTGCATGCAAACGTTCGAGTCCGCGTTCTTCAGTGATATCTACCCACCATTTAGTGGTTTCAGCTAGACGTGTACCGGCTTGTTTATTTAAAGCACCGGTCAGCATGAGTGGCTGATTGAAACCGGGGAAGAGATAACCGACCATGAGTGAAAGGTCTCGCAAAATAAAGCCATTGTTAATCCCGAGTCGATGGGTGAACTCAAGGGCTTGCTGTATTTTTTCTGGCTCTACCCACGGCGGTGTTTGTTCAACATGCTTAAAAAAATGCTCGAGTTCAGGAATAGAAAAGGGAAGCTGCTCGACACCTTTAAATAGAGCGATTTCAAAATATTCACGATGCTGTTTAGGGTTCTGCATCATCCACGTGAGCACTTTTTCCATCTGTGGGTCACCACATTGCAAGGCTTTATTGAGGTCAAGATATTGAGGGTAATTCGGCTGTGCAGCTTGACCCGTCAAATGAGACAGCAGAAAACTCAGCAGATTAGATTGCTGCGTGGCCTGAAATGAAGACAGCCGGGTATTGAAGTGAGTGGTCATGTTTTGATCTTCAATGTTATTGTTTCATACCACACTAATATGAATATTTATTCGCATTCAATTCGCATAACACTATCGCATTGGAGAGCAATAGAATGAGAAAAAGACCACAACAACAACGCGCGAAAATGATCGTGGGAAACATTTTGCAAGCTGCGCAGTTGTGTATTGCAGAACAAGGTTTACTGGAGCTGACGACGCCCAAAATTGCGGAAAAATCTGGCGTGAGCGTTGGGTCAATTTATCAATATTTTGAAAATAAAGAACAAATCGTAGAAGAGTTACTGCTCAGAAAATCAGAACAATTGGGGTTAGCACTAAAAAATATAGTCGTGGAGCAAGAGCTGCACAGTATTTATGAGGTGATCCCACTTTGTATTCAGTTTGGCTTTGATATGTTGAAAGCTGATCGCGGCTTCTTCATTGAAATCTTGAAACATTGGCATCAATACAGTCATTCAGATGCCTCTCAGGTTTTGGAAAAGCATTTTTTTGAAGTTGGGATGTATTTATTTAATCGTTATTAGGGTCTGTTGACATTTGTTGATTAAAAAAATAGCGAGATAGTAAAATTAAATCGCCAAACCCAATTTTACACTCGCTATGCCTCGAACAATGCTAAATGATCAACACTGGTCCAAGTTACTTGCTATTTTCCGTCACTTTAATATTTATCTCAAATTAAATTTACGGAATTTTATTGAAGCGATTTTATTTCGAATTAGAACAGGCTGTCCTTGGCGTGATTTACCTCAAGAGTTTGGTAAATCAAATTCTATTTTTAAGAAATATAATCGATGGTCTAAAAATAGTAAGTTTATGAATATTTTTAAATTATTCAGCCAGCATGCTGATAAAGAGTGGATTTTTATCGATGGGAGCCATGTACGAGCGCATCAACATTCAGCTGGTATTAAGAATCAAAGTATTTCCAAAAGTATTGGTGGTAATAGTTCAAAAATACATTTAGCAATCGATTCAAATGGTAATCCTATTGAATTTATTATTTCAGATGGAACTTCACATGATATTAAGGTTGCACCTGATCTTGTATCAAAATTAGATTTAACAGAGTCAGAAATGCTATGTGCAGATAAAGGCTATGATTCAGAAAGTTTCAGAAAGAAAATTAGAGAAAGTAATACGAAAGCAAACATTCCTCGAAGATCAAATGCCAAATCTAGCAATGATGATATGGACTGGTATATGTATAAAATCAGACATTTAGTTGAAAATGCATTTTGTAGATTAAAACAATTTAGAGGAATTGCCACAAGATACGATAAGCTAAAACGTAACTATCAAAGCGCTGTTGCTTTAGCTTGTATATTTATATGGTTGCCTCTTTAGCTCAATTTATCGGCTGTAAATGTCAACACACCCTATTCACATTGGAACTTTGAAACGCTGAAACATCGCTCTTTTGTGATCATTAACAGTACTTTATTTACCATGATGCGCTATGTGAGCAATAATAGTTTTTTAATTACAGAACAGCAGCTTAAAGTAGAATTATCGAAGATGATTTTGGCGTATTTAGATAGTGAATGACACTTAAAAAATTAAATTTGTCGATTAAAGATGGTATTTAATTCTGATCCAAGATATGTGAAGATAGATTAAAAATAAATCAATAACTTAAGATAATAAATCAGGAACATCATGATGGTTTCTTTGAGTTTGCAGCAACTGTCCAAATCTTTTGCGGGAAAACGTATATTTTCAAATTTAAATTTAGAGTTAAGCGAATTCGGAATAGTCGCTGTTGTTGCTGAGAATGGAGTAGGGAAGTCCACCTTACTTGCGATGATTGCGGGGATGTTGGATTTCGATACAGGCAATATTTTGATTAATGATCAGCAATATGCCCCTCACAACAATGAATACAAGAAACTTGTGGCCTATGTGCCAGATAAAAGCCCTATTTATGATTTTTTACAAGGGCAAGAGTTTCTGAATTTAATGTGTGATATTCGAGGGATAGCACATGAGCAGTATCAAATCTTCATTGAAAAATTTAATTTAGAAAACTATTTAGCCACGCCGTTTGCTGAAATGTCTTTTGGTACAACCAAAAAGTTTTTATTGGTCGCAGCCTTAATGACTTCGGCACCTTTACTGATTTTAGATGAACCGAGCAATGGCTTAGATCAAAATTCCTTGGCTGAATTAACAAGTATACTTTTACAGCAGAGCCAATCGAAATTGATTCTATTGTCTTGTCATGATCCTGTATTTAGAGACAGTCTCGCAGCAAAAATCATTGAGCTAGATCGGCTAAAGTCCAATGAGCAGGTGGCATGAATAGACAAAGACACGTTGGGCAGCGAACAATTATAAAAACGCTTTTGAAATACCGATGGATATACTATGTCAAGACCACAGCAGACGCAGTTGCACGGCAAAAGCATTTACTTATTTTAGTCACATTAATTCTCGGGCTAATGCTATTCGGACTACTTTTATCTTTAGTGCAGCCCATGATTGATTTGGTCTATTGCAAATCATTAATCACGAATCTGTTTCTTTGGACAGGCTTTCTTGCCTTAAATGTATTTTGGTGTGCGATACAGCGTAAAGCTTTGAGCGGTGGGGAAGGGTATCGCTATCTAGCGCTATTGCCCATCACGCTCAAAAGTCGCTTTGCAGTGGAAATCAAATTTTTAGGCAGTTTAAGCTTTTTGCTGTTATTGCCATTTGTTTTAGCGCTTCTATATGTTTGGGTTGAGTATGAGTTTTTGGCTTCCATTGGTATTAGTGTATTGATGCTTCTTTGGATCTTTAATTTATTAATCATACAAATGCTGTTTTTACAACAGAATCAATATTTCAGTTTAGTCTGTCTTTTGACATATTTACCCATTTTGAGCCTAGCGATATTGGACGCTCAACTCGTTGCGGTGTTGTTATCTACTTGCATATGTATAGCTGCGATAAAATTTTGGCTGCTCGGTAGGAAATCAAAACCAATAAAGCTACAGGTACCTAGCGTATTTGTGATACAGAAATATAGCCCACTCTGGCTCAATCAAAATAAACTCATTATTCGTCAGGCATTTCATAAAAGATTTCTAACCCATCGTATTGTTAGTATTGGTATTTCGGTTACAGCGGTCGTGATTTTGTATTGGTTCGCCACGCAGGCGGATACTTGGAACATCATGAGCCTTGATTTCACTGCTTCACAATTATTCCAATTGATGTGTGCCATCTATATTGCACTGAGTTTATTCAATCTAGGCGTGATAAAAATGGACTTAAAATCAAATTTTGAATATGCAGAGCGATTCTGGATCATTCAAGGGTTCACACGATGGCAGCTCAGAAAATACGAATACTGCGTTTTATTGATAATGGGTTTAATGATGAGTGTGCCAGTTTTGCTGTGGCTACTGCTGAAAGGTGGATTTGTAGATGTACTATTCATGGCAGCGCTATTGTGTATCGCCATTCCATTTATTCAGTGGTTGTATAGAAAACCTGAAGAAGTGCACGGTGTTATGCCAGTTTTAATGTTTATCTTATGGGTGCCTGTGGCATATTGCATGCTTTCTGTACGCTAAAAACACTTTTTTTAAGTAAAAAACACTGATTTAGTAGAATAAATAAACAAACGTAATGAAAAACTAAAAATAAATGAAAAAGGGTGTTGCAACGAATATGAAATGCTGTAGAATGCACATCCATCGGCGGTGATGAAGATTAAAACTTCTGATAAAACAATGACTTGGTTGAATTGATTAAGTTAGGTTTTATTTGATAAGTTTAAAATAATTTGAATTACCGGTTGACTCTTTAGAAATAAAGAGTAATATAGCCGACCTAGCTTGCTGGTGACGAACCAACAAGAAGATCATTAAGAGATTATGAAGAACAACTTGTGTGGATTTTTACTGATTGATCGATCGAAATT
>NZ_VPAK01000052.1:0-7341 GCF_013419295.1 Acinetobacter sp. YH12094 | reverse complement strand
GGACTTCGCGAAACGGGTTGTCACGATCATTACAAGCGCGACAGTGGCGAAGGCAAAGCTGAATCCGATCTCGGAATATTCCGCTTGGCCTATGAGCACACGGGGAGCCGTCGAGAAGAAGACGAAGTAGGTGCCCATACCGGCGCTAAAGCCGACAGTGTAAACCCAAAAAGCCGGACTCGCGAAGATCGGCAAGACAGATCGGCGCGTCTTGACTTGATCCAGAGGGCGGGTTTCGTGCCACCTGAAACCCGCATTTAGGAGTGCGAGCATCGCCAGTATAGCCAAAGTAATGAATATCGCCTGCCATCCCAAGAACTCGCCGATCAATACTCCGGCGATAGGGCCGAGCGCAGGCACGAACGCCAGCATCGAACTGAAAAGGCCGTAGATGACGACACCCTCAGGACGGTTGGCATAAACGTCGCGAACCGTCGCGAACGTCGCCACCAGCATGGCCGACGCGCCCACTGCTTGAAGTAGACGGAAAGCGACAAAGGCCGGTGCAGTTGAAGACCAAGCTGCTCCCAGAGACGCAATGACGAAAGCCGTTGCGCCCGCAAGTAGAATTGGCCGTCGCCCGATTCTGTCTGAGAGCGGACCAAAAATCACCTGGCCCACGCCGAGCATCACCATATAGAGGCTCAACGTGAGTTGGATCATAGCGGGCGTCGTGTTCAGGATGCCGGGCATCGCTGGAACGACAGGGAGATAAATATCCATCGCCAGTGAAGCGAGGATGTCGAAAGGAGCCATCAGCAGCAGTGCTGCCGGCAGCGTATAGGCCCACGCGGGGCGTGTGGTGGTCATGACGAATCAACCCTCGATTAAGGAATACCGGGCGACGTCTGCTCGTCAGCAATCAGATGAGACTAGCCTTACAGAGCGCCGCAACAACAATACTGGTTGTTGCGGCTTACTTGTCTGCTGACTTGGAATTTCCCATCTGATTACTCCACGCTTACGAATATGAATTGCTACATTTTATCCGATTATCTTTTGCTTCGCAATAATGCAGTATAAACCCAGCCTGAATTTGTTTGAATATACGTAAAGTCACTCACCCACAGTTGGTCAGGATGATCAGCAGTAAAATTACGTTTTACCAAGTCATCCGCTCGTTTTTGATCATCTCGGCTACGGGTGGTTTGTTTGTTCTTACCACGCCAAACACCTTTTATACCTAGCTTTTGCATTAATCGAGCAACAGTACAGCGCGCAATAATATAGCCTTCACGTTTCAGTTTTTGCCAGACTTTACGTACACCATACCGACCTGAACTTTCCTTCCAAATTCGTTTAATCTCCTCAGCATGATGCAAGTCATGTAAATCTCGCTTTGCTCGATGTTCTGGATTTTCACAGAGATCTAGAGTCCGGTAATAGGTTGAAGGTGCGATCGGTAAAATTCTACAAATCGCCTCGACTCCGTACAGCTCTTTATTATTATGGATAAAATCCACCATTATTTGTGTGGGCGGTCGAGCTCCGCCTGGGCGAAAAAAGCGGCTGCTTTACGTAGAATTTCATTGGCGCGTTGCAGTTCTTTATTTTCGCGTTCGAGTTGTTTGATACGTTCTTGGTCTGAAAGCTGCTGTACTTTAACTGGATTTTGTTTATCTAAATATTTTTGATACCAAACACGTAGTGTTTCAGGAGTACAACCCTTGCGCAGTATACTGCTCAGGGAGCAATAGCGGTGATCGCAGCCCAATTCGATGGATAATCTTTCTCGGATTCAATCAATAATTGAACCGCTCTTTCTCTGATTTCAGGGGTATATTTTACTTTTTTCATCGGGACATTCTCTCAGAAAGCTTGGTCTCCGACAAACCCGGTACGGTTCAAAAATCTTCCATTGATTTATTTATATCTGTTAAACCAGTCGCATTATGAAATGTAATATAAGTAGAAATTTCAGTATAAATGGTCATGATCTTTTCTAAATTTGAATATCTAAGCGTCTTCATTAATCAACCTTATTGATTATTAGTTTCTTCTTTTAAAGCTCTTTGTACTGTTGCTATCCCTACTTTAAACTTTTCTGCAACACCTCTAAATGTTGAATTTTCTTCAGCCATTGCTTTTCGTATTTCAACATAGTCAACCTTCCGCTTTCTTCCCTTATATAAGCCCTTCGCTTTGGCTTTTGCAATTCCTTCCTTTTGACGCTCACGGATCATGGAGCGTTCAAACTCTGCAAATGCAGCAAGCATCTGAAACATGAGTTTATTTATTGCCGATTGTGCTACATCATGACTGAAGGTCAAATTCTCTTTATGAAAAATAATGGTTATACCACGATCATTCAGACTATTCACAATTTCGTTCAGATCATTTGTATTACGTGCCAGACGATCAATACTATGAACATGCACCGTATCACCTTCACGCAGATAGTCGAGCATTGCATTTAACTGAGGACGTTCACGGCTACCACCGCTTGCCTTTTCAGTAAAGGTCTTATCCAGGCTGATTCCATCTAATTGACGTTCAGTATTTTGTTCAGTTGAACTGACTCGAATATATCCGACCTGATTAGGCATTCTGTACCGTTAGAGTTTAGATAATTAAATACATATTGTACCGAAATTAAATATTAAGTCTATAAATACGGTTTTTGAGTTGCTTTTTAAGACTTTATTTTGTTCCGTTAGGCTATAGTCTAAAGTAACAGAATGAATATTCTACCCCCGATAGAAACAGCCGTACTCTGGGGGGAGATTTTTTTGATGTGCAGGTGCCGACCCTTACCAGAAGGCACTGTTGAAAATAACCACGAATCGTAAGCTGAATACTCTTTTAGCTAAAGGAGCAGCATATGAATTCTTTCCATAAAATTTAGGCTTGTATACCCAGAAAAATGTGGAACTTCTTAGGTTTCATACATGAGGATTTTGGGCACTGTTGCAAATAGAGATTTGAGTCGATGAAGTTCCTTTTTAAAAGTGCTTAGAGACCGAAAACCCTGTTGATTAGACACACTTCACCTTGAGGCTGACCATAATAAAATGACGATGCTTGTCCTTTACGTAGTGCACGCATGACTTCAATACCTTTAATTGTGGCATAAGCCGTCTTCATAGATTTGAATCCTAATGTGGCCCTGATGATCCGCTTTAACTTACCATGATCACATTCAATGACATTATTTTTATACTTAATCTGCCTGTGCTCAATATCTACTGGACATTTTCCTTCTCGCTTTAACCGTGATAAAGCATGGCCATAGGTCGCTGCTTTATCTGTATTGATGACCCGTGGAATTTGCCATTTTTTCACCGTATTGAAGATTTTTCCTAAAAAACAATAGGCTGATTTACTGTTCCGTCTAGCGGAAAGGTAAAAGTCAATCGTATGACCACGTTGATCAACTGCACGATACAGGTAAGTCCATCGCCCCTTCACTTTGATATAAGTCTCATCCATATGCCATGAATGTAAATCTGTAGGATTACGCCAATACCAGCGTAAGCGTTTTTCCATTTCTGGAGCATAACGCTGAACCCAACGATAAATTGTGGTGTGGTCAACATTCACACCCCGTTCAGCGAGCATTTCTTGAAGTTCACGATAGCTGATGCCATATTTACAATACCAACGAACAGCCCAAAGAATGATTTCACCTTGAAAGTGCCGACCATGGAAGGGATTCATCTGCTGTATCTCGAAATAAATAAGATATTTAGCTTATCATGTCAGCCTATTTGCAACAGTGCCATATATTCGCCTTTTGGATGGAGAACAAGCTCTGCACCACCAAAGCCCACATTTATTACATTGCCTTACCCTGCAACGTTTAATCCATCCATTACAGCAATACTACCCGTTCACATTACTTTATCTCGGCTGATAATCAGCGCAGTAACTTTAGCCAATCTCGCTGCAATTTCCATGTCAGGAATTTGTCCACTTATTCCAATGATGATGAGAACTGCAGCATTGACTTAGATCGCCAGTGCTCAGTACTGGCCATCATGTAGCTTTTATCGCTTTAGCGCCTTAACTTATTTAAGTGGCGTAACTTGCATAACTTATGCATCCTATTTAAGTGATGTAAGTTATAGTATTCCGTGTCAGGAATCTGTCTACTTATCAGCGTCCGCGGAACTGCAGGATTTCTGCTTTGTTGTTCGCAACGAGGGCTAATTCTGGAGTTCCGTATAAGGCATAATCAATAACGACGCCTGATGCGAACATAGCGATTGGGCTGAAACGGAAGGTATCAGGAGCAATCGCTTTGGCAGAATTCCCCAAGGTGCTCACAATAAGATTCACATTGATGAAATCTGGCTTTCTACTCAGCCCATGGATATGCGAGCAGTTACTTATACTGCTCTTTCTCATGTCCTAAAAGCCTTTGACCATGTCAAATCGCAACATTGAGGTTATCTTGTTTTGGAATAAGCGTGGTCATTGTATGAAAGTGTTGATATATGATGGACTGGGTATTCAAAGCTCTACGGTTGGAACAAGCAACATTTCACTGGACTCAAACTCATCATAGTGAAACAATTACAAGCATTGATTCAGAGTTTCGCTTGATAAAGAATTTGACAATGTGCATCAAACATCATGACATCAATTCAGTCAGCCAAGCTGAATAGCCTAGATCCGTGTCTGTGCAGAAAAGGACGCCTTCATATAAAATAACTCAAATAGATAAATTACCACCACACTGCTAGAGCCTGAGCTGAATTTAAAAATATCTATAGGGTTCACCGGGGACTTACAGTAAATTTAACTTGGATAAAAAATATCCCCCTTAAAAAAGTGGGATATTTTTAATTTATTTATTTAATATTTCTTTTAATTCATCTGCACTATATGTCGATAAATTTTCTATAGCTGCTCGAACAATACTTGAACGATTTATTCTTGCATTTTGCCCTTTTACAACCAGCTCATCAATTAGTTTACTAATATCTTCATTGAGAGAAAAAGTGTAACGAATAAATTTTTTTTCACTTGATTCTAAAGCCTTTACCCTCTTTTCTGCACCAGATATAAATGCATCTAACATTTTATCTTGTTCAGTAGGTTCAGGTTTTTTGTTTAGCCCAGTTAAACCAGCCATAGTTATACTCCTAAAAACTCTCTTGCAATACTTTCAATTTCAGCTTTCGCTTTAGGATCACTATTTACTTCAAAAACCGAAAGCCCATTTTCATCTGCATCATCATAAACATTTCGATTTGTTGTGATTGAATTCAATGCATCAATACCAAATGATTTGCATGCCTCTTTTGCATCTAAAATTCTTTGAACTTGAGAAGGAAGAGTTGGACACTGAGTAATAATTGCTCTAGCTTTCAGATTTGGATTTACTGTCTTTGCTAATTTTAAAACTTGTTCCATATGATCTAAAGTTTTTAGATCTCTTCGTTTGGGTCTAAACGGCAATAACATATGTGTAGCTATAGTCATTGCTGAACGTAATGCTTCAGAATCCTGTCCACCTGCATCAATGATAATATCTTGGTATCTTTTATCTAAATCTTTTAAAACTGAACGTATATTCCCTGATGCTTGTACTGATGGAATATTATTTAATTCATCGTTTTCATCTCTTTCTTTGACCCAATCTGTTGTTGTTCCTTGAGGGTCAGCATCTAATAAGAGGACGTCTCTTTGACTTTGTTGTAAGTAAACTGCAAGATTTTGAGCTAAACAGCTTTTACCAGCACCGCCTTTTTCACCACCAACTAAGATAATCATAATTTATGTAAGTTACGTAAGTTTGTTTGTGTATAATTTAACGGTGATTTATGAAGTAATCAACTATCATGAAAAAAAAAATTAAAAAAAAAGTTATCCACAAAAGAATGGTCTTTTTGAATTTATATATATTTATTTAAATTTATTATTTATATCTCTGCTCAAAGCTTGACTAGCAAAGGGATACAGGAAGTATATGTTGACAAATTCCTACCAATAAGTTGACTTTTTCCTGTTTCTGAGTTGACATATTCCTACCAATAAGTTGACTTTTTCCTGTTTCTAAGTTGACAAATTCTGTGCATAAGTTGACAAATTCTTTTATTAAAAATACTTTCATTTGTGGACGTTAAGTAGTATTGTCAATATATCTATTTATAACATTTTCCTTAATATATCTTCCTATGAGTAACATAGTATATAAAGATAATAATTTGGTTGAAGCATCGTATTCACTAAATCTATCTGAGCAAAGGCTAATATTAATTGCGATCATTGCTGCTCGAGAAATTGAGAAAGAACTTACTTCTGATACTATACTTACGATTCATGCTTCTGAATACATGAAACAGTTTAATTTAGGACGTCAAGCATCTTATGAAGCGTTACAATCTGCATGTGATAATCTTTTTGAACGGCATTTGAATTATAAAGCAGTAGATCCTATAACTGGAAAAATAGGAATATACAAAAGTAGGTGGGTTTCAAAAGTTGGTTATGTTAAGGAAGAGGGATGCGTCCAACTAATTTTTGCACCAGATATTATCCCCTTATTTGTAAAACTTGAAGAAAAGTTCACAAGATATGAACTTAAACAAATCTCACCACTTACAAGCATTTATGCTATTCGCCTGTATGAGTTACTCATACGTTGGAGATCAACTGGTAAGTTATATATTTCTATAGATGAGCTTAGATCAAAACTCGGATTGATAGAAGATGAATATAAAAAGATGGGAGACTTTAAAAAAAGGGTTCTTACCGTAGCTTTAAATCAAATTAACAAATTTACGGATATTACTGTTTCTTATATACAAAAAAAGGAGGGAAGAAATATTTCAGAATTACATTTCATGTTTGAAGAAAAAGAACAAAATAAAACGAGTACAAGTGCTCCTTTAGAGCCAACTTATAAATTGACAGCTAAGCAATGTATATTCTTTGCTAAAAAGCTATGTGATATTACTAACTATCCAAAATTTGGTAATGATTTCGCACATCGTGGAGAGACTCTAGAAGACTTTCAGGAAAGGATATCAAGTGATCTTCTTGATAGCGATAATGTTAGAAAGTATTTTTCTTATTTGTTAGAAGTTGGTTATGCTCCTAAATACAAGAAGTAACCCTTTAGTTAATTGTCACTTTAAACAAAAGACCACGCCCTCTCATACTAAGTTTTTAATTAAGATTGCTTTCATGTGATTTTAATATGAATTAGCATAAGTTACATAACTTATGCTGGTTAAGTAACCACCTATCCTGCCTTTATAATTTATTGCTGCAGTTCTCATCATCATTGGAATAAGTGGACAAATTCCTGACATGGAAATTGCAGCGAGATTGGCTAAAGTTACTGCGCTGATTATCAGCCGAGATGTCGTTATTGATTATGCCTTATACGGA
>NZ_VPAK01000051.1:0-7788 GCF_013419295.1 Acinetobacter sp. YH12094 | reverse complement strand
GTAATTTTACCGTCTTTTAACTCCCATATCTTGTCTACAACCATATCAAGAAAATATCGGTCATGACTGATAACAAGTAATGCTCCATCAAATGCTTTAAGTTGACCAATAAGTAGATCTATTCCATTGAGATCAAGGTGGCTGGTTGGTTCATCCGCTAGAATGCCATGTACTTGTTGGGAAAATGCGGCAGCAATTTTTGCACGAGTTTCCTCTCCGCCACTCATTGTGTCGTTTTGTACATTGGAAACACCAAGGCGAGATAACATTGCCCGGTCTTCGACCGTTTCTATTTCGATTCCGCCCAGTTGGCTGATATGTGCAAAATCACCAAAACGCTGTAATGTCGCTTCGGCTAAAACAATTTCGCCATTAAGTACTTTGAGTAAACTACTCTTTCCTGCTCCGTTATCACCCACAAGACCAATACGGTCATAAGAGTGAATTTCCAATTCATCAATATCCAAAACATCACGCCCAGCATAATCCAAGCGTATGTTTCTCGCTTTAATAATTAAACTCATTTTTATTTACTCCTGTTTAGCTCTTGAAATTTTTTATGCAGCAAACAGGATTTAGGTGAAAACAAAAGCTAGCATCACAGTGTCCTCCCAAAAAAAAAGCTATTCATCCACAGGGTGGACAAATAGCTAGTCAATTAAGTTATAACTGGAAACTATGCACTAAAAGCATACTTATAAATTAAGCATACTTTTACTTTATATATCCGCATATATTCTTAAAGACACAACAAAAGCCCACCATTATAAAATAGTGTCACTATGCAAATAGTTGTGTCTTAACGAATGCGGATAGAATGCATAAACTTACCTAAAAAATAAAATTCAGTTTTATGATAACTTTACTGTTAAAAGAAGTCTAGACAACCTTGTTTTATGCTTGGATATAAGGCTTATTTTAAAATAATAGTAGTGAAGATTTTCTAAAATTAACATAATACACCTTATACGAAATGCTTGATATTTCTCTTTAAATATCATTATATTAACGTAAGCCGTTCTGGAGTATAGGGCACCAGAACGGCTTTTTATTGATTATTCATGTTCCACGATCACTAATTGAGCGATGTTCCACGGTTTTATTCAGTTTTAATAAACATCATCCGGTTTTTTGAGGAGTCATTATTTCAAGTGCTTGCACTGAAATTGGCTCTTCAAAAAACTGGAGTCTTGGCTAACCATATGGAAGGAAAAAGCGGCTTAGGAAGCCTCTCTTCTTCTGTTCTGGTTCAACATGCTCCGGGATAGGAATACGCTTATTGTCTTGCTGAGGAGTAGTCAATTCGTCATAGTTCGTTGCTAGTTCCGACCGAGGATCCGTTGCTATATCCTGTTTAAAGCTCTGATCGGTAAAGGTAGTCATATTGGCTTTTGGTGCTTCTAGTAAGCGCTGCATAGCTTCAATCTGTTCTTGATAAAACGATTCACGTTCTAAAGATTGATTTTCTCTCTGTATTGCCTGATTTAATTGTTTTTCCAGTATGTCAACTTGACGTTTTAGTAAGTCAACTTCTGTCAAGTTTTGACTGTTAATTGATTGACTTTGATTGACTGTATCCTCTTTTTTTTGTGGTTCCCCAAAAACTCTTAGGGCCTCTGAAAAGTCAATTAATCCATCAGATCCTTTAGATAAATTTCCTTTGTTTATATGTGCATATATGGCTTGTCTTGAATATCCATAAAGCTTAGCTAACTCTGAAACTGACAGTTTTTTCATTATGTAAACCAGTTTTCAACTTGTGTTAATACCTGACTGTTAACTTAACAATTTCAATTAACAATGTCATTGAAATCCTAATTTTCTGAGTAAAGGAAGTAATTCCTTAAATTTCTCTGCATCTTGCAGCATGGCAGCTATACGTACAGCAAACTGCTGATAGCTTTCTGTGCCTTGTGAATATTTACTCATCTCAGGAAGCTCTGAGAGCTTGTTGGCGAATAGATGGCGTTGTTTATCTGTTATTTTTGAAAAGAGGTCTAATGTATTCGGATCTCTTTTAGATTCGACTGAATGCGTGGCTGATTTTTTCTGTTTAAAGCTAAATGAAAAACCAGTAATAGATCTACCTGTTTTATGCTGTTCAACTTTGACAATAATATCGGTATGTTCATTTACTTGTTTTAATGCAATGTCTAAAACATATTTTTTAAAATCATACATTCGTTTGTATTCAGTCTCGAGTACACCTATTTTTTGTCTAAAATCATACATAGTTATGAGAGGCGTTTTTCCAGTACTACGCCATGCAATCAATATTTCATATAAACGAACAGCATAAGCACTTGTTAAATTACTTATTTGTTGTATTTCATACTTTGTAAATTGTTCTTCTAACCTAGTAATTAAAGGCACAATAGCAGGGGCAAAAATAAGTCTAACGACAGCTTCATTATCAATATAAGCCACCTCGCTCACCCATCTTGATTTGTGATTAATAGTGTTACCTTTTTCACTAAGACTCTGATAACTGAATTGTCTTGCAAACAAGTCATCGCAAGCATCTTTTAACGCCTGATAAGCCGTATTTCGATGTACACCAAACTGATTAATATAACTTTCAGCATGAACTGTTAGTGGATCATTAGCATTTATCCCTTTACCCGATTCCCTTGCTTCAACAATAGCTAGGAGAATTAACCTCTGTTCAACTAGATCGAGGTTATAACTGGCATTGATTAAGGCGTTATCTTTAACAACTAGTTCTGTTTTCATATGAAAAGATTATATTTTTAATTCAATAAGACGAGGTTATATAATTATCTCGCTTAATGCAAGGTAAACCTCGTTTTAATGCAAGGTAAACCTCGTTTTAATGCAAGGTAAACCTCGTTTTAATGCAAGGTAAACCTCGTTTTAATATCTCTAGAACCATTATGAATAAAGGATTACAGCTTAATTAAAAGCATTTAAAAGCTTAAAAATAATTAAAAGCCCAGGGAGTAAAAAATTGCCCTTGGTTTTCGCTTCGCTCAAACTCTATTGAATCTCGCTTTCGCTCGATTCGTCGGGGCAATTTTTGGTTCATATTTTCGTGAATTTGAGAAAAAGCAAAAGCAAGATCAAAAGCAGCTCGGAATTCGCTTCGCTCATGAGCTTTTTTTCTCGCTACGCTCGGTTTAGGAATCAAATTTGGAAAGTTCGCACCCATTCGGGATGCTCTGTAAAGCAGGTGATTGATGGATAGGGAGCTTGTAATCAGGGAAAGGGATGGGCAAATTTTCTCAGTTCGCTCGTAGACACTCGCTCTGTTTAGCGACTCATGCCACGAGATTTCATTTTAGGCGCATGTTGCTGTGCTTTGAGCTGTTGTTCCTGTCTGAGTTTCATCTGTTGTTCTGCTTTGATCTCATCCACACATTTTTTAATGACTTGATAGGATGGGTATAGAGTCTGGTATTGCTTGGCTTTGGCTGGATGTTGTTGTTGGTACTGCTTCCAGGCATGTTCTTTGAATTTGTCATTTTCCAATAAATCCTTCACACCATGTTTTTTCTGGTGTTCATGCTGACCTTTCAGCTTTTTGTGCTCCTGGTAAATCGCATCACGTTGGGCTTCCCAGGCTTTTTTTCCAAACAGTAAGGGTTTGTTCTGAGTTAATTCGTTGTGTTGATCGACCAGGCTTTGCAATTTGTCATGACTTTGCTTGAGTCCGCTTTTCACGATCTCCTGGGCAAGCTGCTGATTGAACTCATTTTGATGTTTGTGGTGCTTGGTCAGGGTTATTTCGGCTTGTTTGAGATTACGCTGCATGAAATCCAGGTCTAGATTCGCGTCTTTTGCGCTGATTTCGCGTTTTAGCACTTTGCCAAGGGTTTCCCTCTGTTTTTCCTCAAACAGGGCTTTTTCGTCAATTGGTGGCGTTTTAGCGCTATTTTTGATTTGGATCTGCTGTTCTGTTTTCAGTGTGCTGAGTTTGATCTCATTTTCAGCAATCAGCAGATCCATATTTTTGCTGTATTGCAGCTGAGCCTGATTTCTCTGTTTGATTTCGTCATTGCTTCGGCTGATTTCGGTCTCAATCCCTTTTCGGCGCAGTTCGGTGACTTTCGGCCCTTCGTGCAGCGTGGCTTCTAAACCATTCTCCTGGTCTTTGTAGCTGCGGTGGTCGACTCGGGCAGTGTATCCAGCCAGATCCAGGTGCATATTGCAGATATCGGCAAAGTGTTCGCGCCAGTGTTCGATTTCTCCACTGTGTTTCTGATCCAGTTCCCGGGTTTTCTCGGTGAAGCCTTCCTGAGTAAGTTTGCGTGTGCTCATCAGGATATGCGCGTGATAATTGCGTTCATCACTACCAGATCCAGTATGCGGTGCATGAATACAGGCATCGACGGCTACCTGGTGTCTGTCCACGATACTGGCGCATAGCTCTTCGAGCATGGCCAGGCGTTGTTCCTGATTTAATTCACTTGGAAAAGCGATTTCAAATTCTCGGGCAACTGTCGAGTTTTTTCGGGTTTCCCGTTGTTCAACTTCGTTCCAGAGTCTTTCCCGGTTTTTTAAATGTTCTGGTGCGCCTTCGGGTAAATAAATTTCTTTATATTCCACACCTGTTTTTCGGCTGTAATCATGTTCTCGGCCCTCACGTTCACAATAGATCTTTTCACCTGCCCGATAGGCAATCGCAGCAGTAGCGGAACGCCCTGCTGATCGTGCTACGGTTTTGACTGAAAAGTGGTAAATCGCCATGCCTATTTTCGCTTTTAAATTTTCACGTAGTGAAGTACAACCGTGGATACGGTTGTCGGGGTATTGGGGAGACCCCAATCGTACTTGCAAACGAAGTTTGCATAAGTGCGCTCTTCGAGGAAAACATTACTATACATATAGCACCTTGAATGCATATTCAAGTGCGCTTATGTTAGGGATGGTTTCCCAGGATGATGGTATTGGATTAATGAGCGTTACTGAAACACTAGACAGCAAAATCAAAGCACAGGAAGAAAAGCTAAAGCAGTTAAAGGCTCAAAGACAGGCAGCACTGGCAAGAGAACGTGCTAAAGAGAAAGAACAAGCTCGAAAGGATGATACCAGACGCAAAATTTTAATTGGATCCTGTATGCTAAAGATCACTGAAGATGATGAACAAGCCAGAGCTAAATTAATTGCTCAGATGGATAAGTATTTAACAGATGAGCGTGACCGAAAGCTTTTTAATTTATAAATTTTGAGGGATAAGTAGTGGAAGATCCAACACTTAATAAGTTAATACGTAATACAGAATTATTCTTCGAACATCACTGGAATGTAGACCTATTAGGAAAGCCTCCTGAATGGTCACCAGTACATTTTAATTTTGGAAAAATTCCTAATTACGATAAACAAGGTGTATATGCGTTTGTCAAAGGGGATTTAGTGACTTATATCGGTGTTGGGACTTCTAGAGGTGCTGGCCGTTATCGTGGTAATGGCTTAAGCGCCAGGGTAATGAAATATTGCCGATGGAATGAAGATAAAACTGAATATATTGCGATAGATCCAAGACTGAAAGATGCTGGATCCATCATTACAATAGGCTTTGAGCGTGATACGGCTTATTTAGCAAATGCCCTAGAAGTTTTTCTTATCTCTAAAATCCAACCTGTCCACAATGTGGTTAAAGTTGGTATGTAATTTCGCATAAGAAATTTTATGTTAAATGATTGTTAGAAATGCCCCTTGATCGAGGCATTTTCTATAAAGAATACTAAAAACTAATTAAAGCCAACCAAGTTTCAAAACAAGGCAGTTCTCAGCAATCATATTTTTAAATTATATAACTCCCAACTGAGCTTTTGCTCCAACGATAAGGCTTTCATTTTGAGTTTCTAAGGCAAATAAACCATACATCAAAGGAGAGGCCGCTGCTCTTTCTAAAGTCTGTTCATATAGTTTATTCCAAACTTTACCCCCTAGTTTTTCATACTCGATGATTAGAGTTTTGAGGCTTTCTTCTCCAAACAAAGTTACATGCCCAGCAAAATCAATCGCTGGGTCATCTATATGGGCTGTTGACCAATCAATAACGCCTGAAACAGCTCCATCCTTTGAAGCTAGTACATGCCCAGCATATAAATCGCCATGTATAAATTGGGTGAAATCTGCCCATAGAACATCATTATCCAACCATTTTCTGTAGCGGGTTTCCAATTGCTCACTTATACCAATTTCAGATTTTACTAACTGCAAATTGTTTGCTATTTCAGGTCTTAAATCTGAAGGTTTCATAATTTTCAAATCATTTTCCCGAACTTCTTTTTCAGGAATACTATGGATTTCAAATAAGGTTTTTGCCAAAGATGTTATGTATTTCGGGCTATCTTTGTCCATATTCCAAATTATTTCATAGGTTTCAGCATCCAAATTTAAAACAGGATTATCTTTAAGTATGGGATAAGCCACTAATTCTGTAGATGAAATTCTCCAATCAGGAACCTCTACAGAAAGATGTTTTTTTACCAATTCTAAAATGCGTTTTTCTTTCTTGATTTGTTCCCTCATGCCATCACGACGAGGAATACGCAGCAACCATTGTTGCCCCTTTGTATCAAGAGCAAAAACGACCTTAAAATCAATGCCCATTTCATTGAAATTCATTTTGTCCGTAAGCAACAAGCCGTGTGCTTCAGCAAGTGATTGAATATCTTGAATTGTCATTTTTAATTTCCTTTAAAGAGTTCAATAATTAATGTTCGGATTAGATTGGCTATCATTAACAATCTCTCTCAAAAGTCTTGATGATTTTGTGGTCTTTGATCTCGTAGATAATGTCAGCAATATTATCGACCAATTGCTTGTCATGAGATACGAAGATAATAGTTCCTGCATAGGACTTCATCATTGTTTCTAATGCGGCAATACTTTTTAGGTCAAGATAGTTTCCTGGTTCATCCATAAGCAAAATATTATATTTTCCTAAAAGCATTTTGGATAAAAGCAGTTTGATGATTTCACCTCCCGATAAGTCGGATAAGTTTTTTTGAATATCATTCGCTCCGATCCCCATTGAAGCCAATACTGCACGAATTTCCGCAACTGTGTACTCGCACTCTTCCTGCATAAAGGAGAGCACAGATTTATGCGTGTTAAATTTATATCCTGTTTGTGTAAAGTAGCCAATTTCAGCTTTTGGAGATATGGTTAATCCATCAGCACGTTCTGATATCATTTTTAACAAGGACGTTTTCCCTGTTCCATTCGATCCAGTTATAGCGACTTTAGCGCCAAGCGGTATTATAAAGTTAGCGTCATCAAAGATAGTACGGCTACCAAATTTTAAGCTCAGACCATCTGCCGTAATCGGGAACTTATTGTGCAGTTCTAGGGCTGAACTTTGACGAAAACGAATAGAACGCAAATGCTCTGGTGCTTGAATATCTTCTAATGCAGCCAAACGCTTTTCCATACTCTTAGCTGCCTGATACAGTTTTCTTTGCTTGGTGCCAGTCATTTTTGCATGCCCAAGTCGTCCAGCACTTTCGGTAGAGTTTTTGGATTTTTCTCCTTTTTTCTTATTGTCTAATCGATTAGCTTGCTGGCGTTTTTCTTGCACAGCAGATTCTAATCGCTCCCGTTCCTTCATCATCAGCTCATATTCTACGGCTTGGTGTTGTCGCTCTTCTTCTTTTTGACGCAAGTAATCCGAGTAACCACCCCAATATTCCGTAATTTTACCGTCTTTTAACTCCCATATCTTGTCTACAACCATATCAAGAAAATATCGGTCATGACTGATAACAAGTAATGCTCCATCAAATGCTTTAAGTTGACCAATAAGTAGATCTATTCCAT
>NZ_VPAK01000050.1:0-7877 GCF_013419295.1 Acinetobacter sp. YH12094 | reverse complement strand
CGCAACGTCCACTTTTGAATGAAATGATAAAAGTGGGTAAGTGCGCCCTTCGTTTCACTCCGGGAAAACTTCGCTTCGCTACGTTTGATATTGCTCGCTTTGTTTTTTGACTCTATGATGATGTTTGGTTATTGATCATCACGGTTTAATACTATGTCAGATATTCAAGAAAAGAAAGATGCAGTTTTAAAGAAGCTCACTAAAGCACAGCAGAAGAAGTTATCTCTACAAGAGCAAATTGAGTATTTGAAAAAAGAACAAGAGCAGATCTTAGAACAGGCAAAACAGAAACAGAATGAGCTTAAACTTAAGCAGCAAAAACTTTTAAGTGAAGCCAAAGCTCAAGAACGGAAAAATGAAACTAGACGGAAAATTTTGCTTGGCGCTTGGGTTTTGAATAAATTTAAGAATGATGAATCTTTTAAACATCAATGGGCTGATTTTGAGCAGTTTTTAAGTGCGGAAAGTAAGACAGAAGAAAATAGACAGAAAGATAAAGAGCTTTTTAATGATCTTTTTAAGGGATAAGTTCTAAATTTCATATAAGAGATTTTATGTTAAATAAAGGTTAACTACTATGAAATGCTAATGTTTGTATTACAGGAGAGGTAGCTCAATTTGTTTGAACAACTAAAAGCTTATTTAAAGTTGAAATTGGCGTAAAATATATAAAACACTCACTTTGTTGAACTGGTATTTTAAGAATGCGAGATGGTATTTACTTCCTTGAATTTCAAGATAATTTTAATGATTTTGGTAATGGAGTTTTTGTAGTACAAAATAATATAATAAATGGTGGAAACTATGCATTTTCCTTTCAAGGTGAAATCATTAATCAAAAATCGAAAGTTATTATAAAACAACATGATAATAGTATAGAAAAAGCTATAAATGAAACTTTAAATGTATCTATTAAAAAGACGAATTATGATTATGAATTATTAGGGAGTATTACTAATAGACCTAATTTAGTCGTTTATATAAAAGCAAAATTTATAGGTGACTTATTTCTAAAATTAACATAATACACGTTATGCGAAGTCAAAAATGGGAGCTCTAAGCTCCCATTTTTAGTCTTTAATGCGCTTTTTCGCTTCGTCATAAACTATGCTGTCAGCTCGTTTCCCAACCGTAATGAGCAAGATAACTACCTGATCATCTTTAACTTGATAAACTAGTCGGACTCCAGCCTTTAATAATTTAATTTTGTAGCAACCTGCAAGATCACCTCTAAGCATATTCTTTGGAATATGTGGCTGCTCTATGACCTTGGCAAGTTTTTTCTTAAATTGATCTCTTATAGCACTAGGAAGCTTTTCCCATTCAGCTGTGAAGTCCTTATGACGTAAAAGCTTATAAGTCATCTAAAGTAATTTCCTCAAACATTTCTTTAGGATCATTAATACGTTTACGAACAATCGCTAATAGCTCGGTATCCTCTTCTGAGAGTAAGGCTTTTTGTACAGGGAGTTTCCCAGTCGCTGCAATGTATTCAAGGACATTTGTAAAAAACTCAGTAGGTGCAATACCTTGTTCTCTTAGAACTGAATAAGATTTTTCTTTAAGGGCTTCATCGACCCTGAAGTTAACAGTAGCCATTATTTTTCCCATTTATTGAATGCATAGGAATATTGTAATGCAAGTTGCATTACGTGGCTAGTTCGTATAATCCGTATTATGTTAATTTCAGAGAAACTATTACAAATAGAATATTACTTTTATATTCTCAAATGAGCCGCTATCTTTCTTAAAAAATACTATAAATAACTGTTATTACTGATTATTATTTTTTAAATCAGGGCGAATTTTATAAATATTATTTTGGAGTTCAAAAATATGACTGAGAGCTTTTCCTATCAGTAAGATATTTTCTCTATTTTCTAGTGATGGATCTGATTGAATCTTACTAGGAATACTGTCTAATAATATTGCAGCTTGATACAAATCATCATTTATTTTTTTTAATTGATCCATTTTTCTCTTCTATATATGTTGGTAAGGATCCCAATCATATTACATTGAGATCCTGATTTATTAGGCCGTGGTATATCTTGTTGTAGCTTCTCTAGTTTCTGAACTAAAAAGGTTTAATAATCTATCCGATGATGGTACAGGAAGATTTGGTGGATTCCAATCACCTGTAGTGATGCATGTATTTAAAGAGTTTCCACACTCTGACATTCCACCGCTACCAGCAGACCCATAGACATCAATACAGTCTGCATAATATTCTGCACACATCACAATTCTTTCGTTAAATAATATGAAGGCGTTGTAGGATCATATGCAAGAGCAAGACTACTAGTTATTATTGTACTAATTAGAACTATTTTTTTTAAGAACATAAGAAAATTGCAAAAGTGCATATTCTAAAAGCGGACATTTCTACTTTGGGCTTACATCTAAGTTTCGTATAACCGCCATTATGTTAAATGGAGGTTAGATTGGTGGAAAACTCCAGTTTTTGAAACTTCAAATAGAAGCTCTTTCGTTCAATTAGTAATTGTAATTTCTATATAAATTTATATTCTATTGAATAATTATTTCATAAATTCTCCTATCATATTTGGCTGCATATGTAGCTACTTCTTGATTAATCTTTTTATGACTTTTATCTACATATGAAAAGATTATTGAATCCTCATTATGCTGCTCATAGTTGATGGCGTATTTATATTCCGAATAAGGATAAAGAGTACCTAAGCTATAAGTTTTTTGAGCACTGATATAAGTTATTTTAAGATCTGTGATTGGGGCATTGGTCCAATTTTTAATAGAAATATATCCATTCTTTTCTAATGGTTGGCATCCTATAATTAAAACTAATGCAAGACAGTAAAATAGGCTATTCTTCATTTTGGTAGTTCTGTTCAATTGGTCTTATGAGTCGACTAATAACTATAACTTTTGAGGTATCACAGCTAGGATCTACTTCAGTTATCCAAGAATAATTATTTTTTTCTAGAGGATAGGATTCTCCGCCTCCATATGCTGCTTTATCACCTAAAAAATAAGTATCCGAATCTACTTTTAGGCTCTTAGTTTCCATATCCCAATCTAGAGTTTTTGTAGCAAAAATTGGCAGAACTTTAGATCCATCAGCATGTTCTAGGTATAGGCATTTACCTTCCCTAATAAGCTTAGCCTCACTATAACTTGCATTATCTGCTCCCCCCGTATATTGAATACGTGGAACAACTATATTTGATTCAATTTTTTCTGTAACTGGACTACAGGCTGCAAGTAAACTTAATAAAATAAATTCTAATCTTTTCATATTAAAGGAATTTTTTGATAAAATCATAATAGAGAAATTAAAGCAAATTATTCCAAAAGGCTCTGATTAAAAATTGTTAAAATTAATAGATATATGAGATAAAATTATGAAAAAATTTTTATATTTTAATTTCTTAGCAATTATTTTGACCTACGTATCTTTGCTTTATCAAAAAAATATATTAGTTGACCGCATAGTTGTAGATAAGCTTGGAGAAGTTGAAGTCATAGCTGGGGGATTTCCTCTACAGTTCCTTATAGATGGTGAAACCTCTCCAGTCGGAAGTATAAGTATCAATCCTTTATTTATTTTCATCGGCATGGATCAATTTGTTTTTCTCAATTTTTTTATTGATTATTTATTTTGGATAAGTATTTTATTTGCTTTTTCTATGATTGTGAAAAAGTACAGAATTGTATAGATCTCCTAAAATTAACATAATACACGTTATACGAAATTAAAAAATGGAGCCTAAAGCTCCATTTTTTAATAATTTTTTTAAATTGCTAAGCGCAAATTTAGTGCTTTTACAACTTTAATCACCGTATCAAAACTAGGGTTCACATCACCAGAAAGTGCTTTGTAAAGACTTTCTCGGCCTAGACCTGTATCTCGTGATAATTGAGCCATTCCTTTAGCTTTAGCAATGTTACCTAAAGCTTTAGCAATGAATGCGGCATCACCATTAGATTCTTCGATACATGCTTGTAAGTAAGCCTGCATATCTTCTTCTGTTTTAAGATGCTCAGCACTGTCCCATTTGCGAAGTTTAATAGCCATTTATAGCTCCTCCTCTAAATCTTGTGCCAATTGCAGGGCAAGTTTTATATCTTTACTTTGCGTAGACTTATCTCCGCCTGCTAAAAGAATAACAACCCTTTGCCCTTGTTTGCAGTAGTAAATCCTATAGCCTGGTCCAAAGAAGAAACGTAATTCAGAGACACCTTCACCAACTGGTTCAGTATCTCCAAAGTTTCCATCTTCAACCCGATCAATTCGGACTTGTATGCGTCTTTTTGCCTGTTGGTCTTTTAACTTGGTGAACCATTCATCAAAGACTTCAGTGGTATATATTGAGTACATAAACAAAATGTATCCTACAGGATACATTTATGCAAGAAATAAACTTGGTTTTGGGGAGCCTGAAACGCTGAATTTCGTATAACAGCCATTATGTTAAATAGAATCAAAAAACCTCCAATAAAATCGTTATAGTATTATTATTTATTGAATAGATAAGAGAATTAAATTAGTGAAATACTCAAATGAAAAAATAGTAAAAGCTCTCTTACTTTCTCCTTTACCACTACTTTTTTTCACAGCAGTCCTGTTTATCGTAATGAATCAGGAATACAGCCTATACTCGATTTTAGTGGTTCTTGTAGGGCACGGTCTTGTCTACTTGGCTTATTGTATTTTGACTGTACCTTTCAGCTTCATATTCTCAATTCTTTTAAATCGTTATAACAGTCTTAATTTATTAACTATCTGTATTGCCTCTATAATTATTGCTACTCCATTTTTTATTCTTTTTGGATGGAGTCACACAGGAGAAATTTCGAAAGAGTGGTGGAAGATGTATACAGATACATGGACTATCTTTATGGCTCTATTTCCTGGCTTATGTTATTGGCTATTTCTGATTAACCTAAAAGATAAGAAATCAAAGAATATTGAATAAACCATTGCATAGAGATTCTTAAATTTCCCTAAAATTAACATAATACACCTTATACGAAATGCGTTATAATTATCCTTATAATTCAACGCTGTAGTTCCTAGTTGATAGCCCGAGTTTCCATGACCGGGCTTTTTTTATGATTTTTCACGTTCCACGCCTATTATTTAAGCAATGTTTCACGATTTTGATTAGCTCAATTGAATAATCAGGATGACTGGTCTTTTTCTTTTTGGCGTTTATCCAGCTCTTTTTTCAGCTCCTTTTTATCCTGGTACGATGCGATCAGCATGATCGGGATCAACAGTGGGGCCACAATAATGCCTAGGGCAATGTCTTTCAGTTTCGGCATGATCTTTCTCCCTTAGTCATTATCAAAAACAGCATTCAGTACACGGCCAAATAAGCCACGTTTTTTCTTTGTCTCATAATGCGTATTTGGTACGTGTTTTGGTGTTTCATTAGGGCGTGTCACCAATGTCTCATGGGATGTTTTAATTTCACTATCTCTATTATTATCAATAGTTTCACTTATTCCATTATTGTTGTCGCATGGTGCATCATTGGAATGTGTCACTGGTGTATCATGAGACATTTTTTCTTCAGACTCTTTATGCCCTAATAGCAATTGAAAGCGGTCTATTTGATCTAAATAGCGTTTCTCACGATCTTTGTATGACTCAATTTCCTTTTTCATAAAATCAACAAGCTGACGTAAATCAGCATCATCTTTAGACTGATCCACTTCTTGTTTTTGTTCATGCTTTTTGATCGGCTCTCCAAAGCATCGGATGACTTCTGCAATATCAAAAAGACCATCAGCGCTTCGAGATATACGCCCTTCTTTTATGGCCCTATATAGCGTAGAACGACTGACGTTAAAGCGGTTAGATACTTCACTTAGTGATAATTTAGCCATTTACTAAATCCTTTTATTTAATGGCATATATCCCACTTTTTTTAGGTATGGATATAGTTCTTTGATTTTTTCAGGATCGTGAAGCATCTCAGCAATACGAATAGCAAATTGTGGATAGCTTTCAGTTCCCTGGGAATACCGACCCATTTCCGGTAGCTCTGAAAGTTTATTGGCAAACATGTGGCGTTGTGCATCGGTCATTTGGGTAAAGAGATCTACCGTGTTTGGATCTCTTTCTGAAGGTATCGAATCAATTTTTTTATGCTTAAAAGTGAATGATAAGCCTGAGATAGATCTTCCTGTTTTGTACTGTTCGTATTTTACATGTATATCAGTCAGCTCATTGATTTGCTTTATGGCTGGTTCTAAAACACGACTTTTAAAATTAACCATTTTTTGATATTCATTCATCTCAAGTCCTAATTTTTCTCTGAACTCAGATAAAGAAATAACAGGTGTTTTTCCTACGTCTCTCCAAGCAATTAGAAACTCATATAGACGAATAGCATATTTGCTAGTTAGTTGCGCAACCTGTTTAAGTTGATAGCTCGTAAAGTGCTTTTCCAATCTTGTAATAAGAGGAACAACATCTGGTGCAAAGGTAACTTCTAATGTAGCAAGGTCATCAACATATGCAATTCGGCTAACCCAGCGGGATTTGACTACAATTTCTTTGTTTGTATCTTTATGAATTTCCTTAAAAGAGAACTTTCTTTCAAAAAGATTATTAACTGCATTTTTTAGAGCGTTATACGCAGCTTCTTTGGTGACATCAAAGCGAGAAGCATAATCAGAAGCATGGATTTCTAATTTACTGTCGGATGAGATCCCTTGGCCTGTTTCTCTTGCTCTTATTATTGATAAAAGGATAAGCCGTTGCTCGGTTACTTCGAGATTATAACTGGCATTAATTAAGGCATTATCTTTTACTACTAAGTCATTTTTCATAAGACTGCATAGGTTATAAGTGTTATTAAGACTACATTAGCATTCGATGTAATCAAATGCAAAGAAATTGTAGTCTTATGACAAAGAAATTGTAGTCTTATGACAAAGAAATTGTAGTCTTATGACAAAGAAATTGTAGTCTTATCCACCTTGAAAGCCTTGCAAACAAAGGTTTTCAGAGAGTCTAAAAGCATTAAAAACTTTAAAAATAATTAAAAGCCCAGGAAAGGAAAAATTGCCCTTGGTTTTCGCTGCGCTCAAACTCTATTGAATCTCGCTTTCGCTCGACTCGTTGGGGCAATTTTTTGGCTCATTGGGTTGTGACTTTAAAAAAAAGCAAAAGCAGCTCGGAATTCGCTTCGCTCATGAGCTTTTTACTCGCTTCGCTCGACATAAAGCCATCGTAATCAGTTCGCACCCATTCGGGATGCTCTGATTCTGAGTTCTTGATACACAGGGGAGCCTGTAATCAGGGAAAAACAGGTGAAAAAATTTAGATCCCTGTAGTTCGCTCGTAGACACTCGCTAAATGCTCTCATTTGCGATTTAAGAGTTTTTTCTTAACTCAACTATAAATCTACTGTGGTTTAGCAAAACATCGCTAAAAACCCTATTTTTTTGCGTTTAAACAGCATTCACCAAGGTCGGTAATCGTTGTTATTTTCATTTTCTGGTTTTTTAGGCTCATTTTTCTGCTGTTTTTCCAATTCTTGGCGTTTTAAAAATGCCAAATGTTCTCGTTCGTGTCTTTCTTGTTCATAGCGTTGTTCTTTTTGCTCTCGTTCTTTACGTAATTGCTCTCTAAATTCACTTTCTCTGCGATCATTTTCAATTCTTCGTTGGCGATCTACTTCCGCTTGGCGTACTTGCTGCATTCTTTCTTGTTCAATTTTGAGATCATCTGCCCGTTTTGCTTTAAGGAGGGGACTCATATCATCATTAAAATCATGTAGGGTATCGAATGAATGAACGTACTCTCGTTTTAGCTTCTGCCAAAACGTGGGTTTTATCGTTGGTCGTTCAATCCCATTATTTTCCAGTATCTCTGAGCATTG
>NZ_VPAK01000049.1:0-8314 GCF_013419295.1 Acinetobacter sp. YH12094 | reverse complement strand
ATGGGAGTGCATGAGCTGTGGTACAGCTCATGATCGAGATATAAACTCAGCTCTAAACATTCTTGCGCTTGGGCATAAGCGTCTAGCTGTAGGAATCACCCTCTTTTAAGGGGGTGAGGATGTCAATGAGATGAATTTTCAGTCTATAATACGGGGCTCTTATTAAAGCTTGGCTCTAGTCGAGATTTACTCTCTCTTACTTTAATCTCTGGAAACATTGCAATGAATGCGGCCGCTTCACAAGACACTCCTCTCGTTGGAATTATCATGGGTTCTCAATCGGATTGGGCAACGCTAGAAAACACTGCCAATATGCTCAAACAGCTTGGCGTCCCATTTGAAGCGGAAGTAGTATCTGCACACCGAACTCCAGATCGATTATTCGAATATGCCGAAACCGCACGTGATCGTGGTATTCAAGTAATTATTGCCGGTGCTGGCGGCGCAGCACATTTGCCAGGCATGTGTGCAGCGAAGACTGACCTACCTGTACTTGGCGTACCGGTAAAATCATCGATTCTAAATGGTGTTGATTCACTGCTTTCAATTGTACAAATGCCTGCAGGGATTGCTGTCGGTACTTTGGCCATTGGCCCAGCGGGTGCAACCAATGCGGCGATCATGGCTGCACAAATTTTAGGTTTAACACGGCCTGAAATCGCAAAAAATGTTGCAGATTTCCGTGCTGCGCAAACCGATAAAGTGGCGAGTAAAAATATTCCGGGTCAAGCTTAATTAAGGGGCATTTCTCATGGATAAAACCATTGGTATTTTTGGTGGTGGCCAGCTTGGTCGTATGATGGCGCAAGCGGCATTACCTTTAAACATTCAATGCACCTTCTTTGAAGCGAGTACCGACTGCCCTTCTGCAGCCCTAGGTCCAGTGATTTCGACCCAAGCTGAAAATGGCTTGCAAGATTTCATTCAGAGTGCAGATGTTTTCAGCTTAGAGTTTGAAAATACCCCGTTAGCAGATGTTGATGTGTTGACCAAGAACAAAGCACTGCACCCGCCGCGTCAAGCTTTAGCGATTGCACAGCATCGTTTGTCTGAAAAAGCCTTGTTTGATGAGTTGGCTATTCCAGTTGCACCCTATAAGGCTGTGACGTCTTTAGAGAGTTTGGAAGCCGCTGTTGCTGAGCTGGGTTTACCCATCGTACTGAAAACATCGCGTGGCGGTTATGATGGTAAAGGCCAATTCGTGCTACGTAGCGCTGAGCAAATGGATCAAGCATGGGCTGAACTGGGCCCTGCTGGTGAATTGATTGCGGAAAGCTTTGTAACCTTCTCACGTGAAGTCTCAATTATTGCGGTGCGTGGTCAAGACGGTGATGTGAAAACATGGCCATTGGCGGAAAACCACCACCACAACGGCATTTTGTCGCATTCGATTGTGCCTGCGCCAAACAGCGCAGACTTACAACCAGTTGCGCAAGACTACATTACTCGCCTGCTCAATCATTTGAATTATGTCGGTGTTTTGACGCTAGAGCTGTTTGTGACAGATAAAGGCTTATATGCCAATGAGATGGCGCCACGTGTGCATAACTCGGGGCATTGGTCGATTGAAGGTGCAGTGTGTTCACAGTTTGAAAACCATATTCGTGCTGTAGCGGGGTTACCTTTAGGTTCGACTGAAGTTGTTCGTCCAACGGTCATGGTGAACATCATTGGCCAACATCCGAAGTCTGAAGATGTATTGGCACTGAATGGCGCGCATTTGCATCTGTATAACAAAACAGAGCGTGAAGGCCGCAAAATCGGTCACATCACTTTAATGCCGAACGATACTGCTGAATTAACAGCTTTATGCCGTGCTTTGGCGAAAATTTTGCCGAATCCACTGGCACTTAGCGAAGATATGACCATTTAAACCTGTGTTTGAATGATAAAAAAGCGGTCATGCACATGGCCGCTTTTTTTATTGCTGTAGTTCGGGCATCATTGCGCCTCTTTGCAAAATCACACCGTTTATCGCTGAAACGATAAGAAATTATTGATCATAAAGTGTTCGTTCGTTTATAAATATTCTGCGTTAATCTTCGTATTATTTTTTGTGTATCAATAGCCTGTGATGTGTGTGAATCAAAATCAAAAATAACCAAAGCGTTTTGAATTCAAAAAATCCTATACGAAAAAAATGAATTCAAAGTTTATGAATTTAAATTTGAAAAATGAATTCATTTCGCCGTGTTTAAATTTAAAATTTGAATTTAAAAGTTGCTCAGACTTATTGGATCTATAGGGAGTATATTTTAAAACCTATAATATTTTGATTATTAATAATAAAAATGAATTTTTACCCCATTTTGCATTTGTGGATAATTTTTTATGCACCTAATTTATCTTTAAATTTAAAAGTTTTGAATTTAAATTTAAACCGGTGTTTGGTTTCTAATGAATTTAAAGTTGGGTTGTGGATAACTACTTTTGAATTCAAATTTTAAAAATGAATTTAAATAAGTAGAAAATATGAATTTAAATTTACGTTTTGAACCTTTAACTTTTGCTTTGAGCTGCTATTGTTAAAGCAACAATTTAAATTCAAAAAAGATCTAGGGTATGAAGCATCACTTAGGATTTGTTTTCGGGACTGCTTTTTTGGCAATAACTCAGGCAAATGCCGAGTTGATTATTAATGGTCAGTCTGTCAATGCGTCGAGCATGCCTGCAACAAGCAGCATTTCACCACAAAATAACTTTCAAGGTTGTTTAGCCAATTTGCGCTCGCAAGCAATGAATGCTGGTGTGAGTGCATCCACTTATGATCGCTATACACAAAATTTAACACCTGATTATTCTGTGATTGAAAAGCTCAACTATCAGCCTGAGTTTTCAACTCCGATTTGGGACTATCTGTCCGGTCTGGTAGATGAAGAGCGTGTACAACTGGGTCAGCAGAAATTGGCGCAGCATCGTGATGTATTAAACCGTGTCGCAGCGGCTTATGGTGTGCCTGCTGAAACCGTGGTCGCGGTTTGGGGTGTGGAGAGTAATTTTGGTGATATTGCGGGTAGCTATCCTTTATTACAGTCATTGGGCACTTTAAGTTGTGAAGGACGCCGTCAAAGCTATTTCCGTGGCGAGTTTTTTGCAGCCATGCGGATTTTGCAGCGTGGTGATTTAAATGAATCTCAATTGAAAGGTTCGTGGGCAGGTGCATTTGGTCATACCCAATTTATGCCGAGTACCTATGAAGAACTGGCCGTGGATTTTGATGGTGATGGCCGCCGTGATTTGGTATCGAGCACCACGGATGCGTTGGCATCTACAGCCAACTTCCTGAAAAAGCGTGGTTGGCAAACTGGTCAGCCGTGGGGCTTTGAAGTCAAAATTCCGGATGGCATGTCGATCAGTAGAGAAAGTCGCCGTAATAAAAAGTCATTAGACAGCTGGATGAATCGTGGTTTGCAGCGTGCCGATGGTACGCCGTTAATTCAAGGTAACCTTTCTAGATCGAGCCAAGCAGGTTTAATGGCACCGGCTGGGGCAAGTGGGCCTGTGTTCTTGGTGTTTAAAAATTTCGATGCAATCTACAGCTATAATGCGGCAGAGAGTTATGCATTAGCGATTGCGCATTTATCCGATCGCTTGCAAGGCAAGGGTGGCTTTAGTACGACATGGCCAACCGATGATCCTGGGACTTCACGTGCGGAACGACGTGAGATTCAACAATTTTTACTTAACCGCGGCTATGACATCGGTAAAGTGGATGGATTAATTGGAGATAAAACCCGTCAAGCCATTCGACAAGAGCAAAATCGACTGGGTTTAAGTCCAACAGGTCGGGCGGGACAGCAGATTTTACGGGCATTTCGTAATGAAAATGCGAAAAATATGATGCGTTAATTCATCAATAATAAAAAGGTCTGCAATTGCAGACCTTTTTTATATGTTTTTGACTCTTAAACCGCAGTGATTGTACCTAAGATACGATAGCCAGCAGCACCCGTCACACTTGGTAAATTTGCACTAAGCTGATTGACAAAGCGCATCGCCAACCAAGCAAAGGCTGTGGCTTCCACCCATGTTGGGCTTAAGCCTAAATCTGCGGTACTTTGCACCGTCCATTCATGTTTACGTAGACGCCAGCGCAGTTGCTCTAATAGGTGCGAATTGTATGCACCACCACCACAGACATAGACTTCACCAGTATCCATGTCAGAACGGTAAATGGCTTTTTTAATGGCACGTGTGGTGAGTTTCATTAAGGTTGCTTGAATGTTTTCTGGCGTATCTTCGAGTTCGTCATATTCGAGATCTCCACGCCAATCGAGAATCTGTTCATCTAACCATTCTAGATTGAAGTCTTCACGACCTGTACTTTTTGGAGGTTCCTTAGAGAAAAACTCATGCGCTTGTAAGCGGTCGAGCAGGCTGCGAATGGGTTGACCATAAGCCGCCCAGTTGCCATTTTCATCATACGGCTGACCAGTATACCGTTCACACCATGCATCCATTAAAATATTTGCAGGGCCTGTATCAAAGCCATAGACATCTTCAGGTTTACCAGCAGGTAACATGCTGACATTGGCAATACCGCCCAAGTTTAAAATCACACGGTGAATGGTGTCATGTTGGAAAAGCGCTTGATGGAACGCAGGAACTAAAGGTGCGCCTTGACCACCCGCAGCCATATCGCGGCGGCGGAAGTCTGAAATCACAGGGATTTTAGTGAGTTCGGTAATAATGTTAGGGTCGCCAATTTGCAGGGTAAAACCATGTTCAGGACGGTGGCGGATGGTTTGTCCATGTGAGCCAATCGCCTTGATTTGACTACGATCTAGCTGATTTTTCTCGATCAATTCATTAATGCCATGACCGATCATTTGAGCTAAAGCAACATCTGCCTTACCCATACGATCAATTTCGTTGTCATCAGGCAAGGTGAGGGCCATCAGTTCATCACGAAGGTCTGGGTCAAAGGGAAGTGTGAGCGTCGCATGAATCTCTAAAGGATCAAAAGAAGCAGCAACAATATCGACACCATCCATGCTTGTGCCGGTCATTACCCCAATGTAGATCGCTGTCATGATGATTCTTAAGCCTGCAATGTGCTGAAAAAGTGTTAGTATATCGCACAAATTGTATAACTGATCTATTTGGATTTTGTGATGTCAAATTTCCTGCCGGCTGAAGAACAACTTGCCCTCATCCAACGAGGCACACATGAGATTATTTCTGAAGAAGATCTTCTTAAGAAATTAAAGCAGAATCGCCCATTAAAAATTAAAGCGGGTTTTGACCCGACTGCACCTGATTTACATTTAGGTCATACGGTTCTGATTAATAAATTAAAAGTTTTCCAAGATTTAGGTCATGAAGTTTACTTCCTGATTGGTGACTATACAGCCATGATCGGTGACCCAACGGGTAAGAGCGCTACGCGTCCACCGTTGTCACGTGAAAAAGTTTTAGAAAATGCTAAAACTTATCAAGAACAAGTATTTAAGATTCTTGACCCTGCGAAAACTAAAGTTGTGTTCAACTCAGAGTGGTTTGGTCAAAAAACTGCTGCTGACTTGATTCAGTTGGCTTCACAGCAAACTGTGGCACGTATGTTGGAACGTGATGACTTCACTAAACGTTATAACAGCCATCAACCGATTGCGATTCACGAATTTTTATATCCATTGGTACAAGGTTATGACTCAGTTGCACTAGAAGCGGATGTAGAGTTAGGTGGTACAGACCAAACCTTTAACTTGCTGATGGGTCGTACATTACAAAGCCGTTATGACCAAGAATCTCAAGTGTGCATTACTGTGCCAATTCTTGAAGGTTTAGACGGCGTAAATAAAATGTCTAAATCTTTGGGTAACTATATTGCTGTATTTGATGCACCGGGTGCGATGTACCAAAAAGTGCTTTCAATGCCAGATGATTTGATCGAACGTTACTTTGACTTGTTGAGCTTTAAATCGATTGAAGAAATTCAACAGTTACTTAAAGAAGTGGCTGAAGGTCGTAATCCACAAGAAGTGAAGAAAATTCTTGCACTTGAATTGGTTGAGCGTTTCCATGGCGCAGAAGCTGCGGCAAATGCGCACAAAGGTGCAGGCAACTTGATTACTGAAGGTGAACTTCCAGAAGGTACACCAGAAGTGACTATTTCTCGTGGCGCATTTGGTGGTGAGATTTTCATTACTTCTATTTTGCGTGAAGCGGGTTTGACTAAAAATGCAGCTCAAGCAAAAGATGCAATTGGTCGTGGCGCGGTGAAAGTGGATTGGGAAGTGGTTGATGCAGGTTATGCTGTGTCAGAAAACAAAACTTTGATCATCCAAGCGAGCAAAAAAGCGATCGCAAAAGTAACTTTTACCGACTAATAAATTCTTGAATTTTTAGTTAAGTTATTGAATTAAAAGCAGGCTTCGGCCTGCTTTTTTTTACCAATTAATATATTAATAATATAAATAAGAAAATTCAAAAAAAACCTTATAAAAACAACACTTAAATTTTGCCAAATGTGTTGCATTTCTTGAATTTTATGTATAAGATTTATTCATCTAGAGAGATATATACCATCTAGAGGGTACATAACGATAACTCCACTTTTTATAAGTCTCTTCCCCAAGGGACTCTTTTTTTAGTGAGTTAACAAATAACTATAATAACTACACGATGGATCGACTAAAGATTCAATTCTAAGGGAAAGATTTTGGGAGAGATCTTTCCCTTTTTTATTTGTAAAATTGAGTTATTCCTTTCAAAAATCACATTTATTTCTGTATTAAAGACTTTAATCGCTCCAGAAAAAAGCCCGATTCAATCGAGCTTTAAAATGTCTTTACTCAGATAGATGTTCATTGAGTTTTATTTTAGGGCTTAGGGCCAAATTGAATGAAGCTTAATTTAGGTAAGATCCGCTTAACTAATGTTCCCACTAAAAGTGCGGTAATAATGGTGCCTTCACGGACTCCGATGACTTGATGTAAGACCAGCCAACTGCTGATAACCGCAATACTGACCAAGAGGATGTCGCCATAGGTTTTACAGTTGCCAAAATCAAGGCGATAACGAACAGCAATGGCTTGATAGAGACCTTCTGCGGCCAAGAGGACTAGACTGGCTTTGACCACTAAGCTCACACCTAAAGCAGTAATCAGGCAACTTGCCAAGCAAGCTAGGAGTTGAAGTGGGTAACTTTCTATGCTCCAGCCTTGGGTCAGCCACATTAAACCGTCAATAAATGCACCAAACAAAATTCCCACGGGTAATTGCAGCCACTGTATCCATTGAAAGCGTGATTTTAAGATCAGCATTTGCAGCAGGATCATGACGATATGCATTAATACTGTTAATGTGCCGACGGTGAGAGGAAAGATATAGCTAAAGCTATAGGGCACCGAGGAAATAGGGGATGTCCCTAAATTTGAATGTATAGAGAGTACGACACCAAAAGCCAAAAATCCTAATCCGCCTAATAGTAAGAATAAGCGTGGAAAAAACTGTGTTGGCATCCTGCACCTAAAAAATAAAAAGAGTGTACGTAAAACGCAGCCTGCGCTCTATGCGTCTAAAGCCCAAAAATAGTGGCTTTTTATGACTGTGATCGTTAATAGTGATTATTCAAATAAAATAGGCTGTATTTTTATCAGCAAAAATGACTAAGCATGTAATTAAAATGATTTTTGCAAAAACAGGCCTTATGGAACAATGGTCAAAAATCAAAAAAGAGCAACAACATGGCGTATTACAATACCGATAATCATGATGAACAGATTGATCGAATCTTGAGATATTTATTTGATCACCAAACCACACAGTATAAGCGAGCATTATTTTGTGAGGCGCAGCAACAATTACATGATTTGGATATCGCAGCACAGTACCAACTATTTGCATTGGTACGAGAACAACTCCCTCGACGTGCCAAGCTGCTATTTTCTGCCGAGGATTTCCGTGGAAAGCAACAAGTCATCTTGGAAGTCATGCAACATTTAGCATTTGAACGTTAAAAAATGCTTGGAAATATAAAAATGCACGCAAAAAAATGTCTATAAAGCTTGAATAGGTGTGATGACAGAAAAAAATGATGTGCTTTGAGGAAGAAAAGTAGACTAATGATCAATAAATAATCAAAGCTACTTTTATTAGATTTAAAAGCGCTGAAAAAGATTTGCTAGATATAAGAAATTTACTTAATTAAATATCGACTATTTGCTAAAAATTTATAAAAAATGCCTCTGTACACGACAAATTTCATAGGATCCTTGTCCTATCAGGCTTTTTCTTTCTTAAAATTGCTAGCACTTTCTTAAATTCTTCTTTTTTTCCAAAACCAATCAAACGTAGAATAGCCATTTGAACA
>NZ_VPAK01000048.1:0-8446 GCF_013419295.1 Acinetobacter sp. YH12094 | reverse complement strand
TGTTTGATATGACAATTAGCATGAGTAGTTTGGACATAAAGATCAAGTATTTTGTAACATGTAAAAATGCCATTATTAATATATTTAAAACATGTGTCTCGACTCGGGAATGAATGTCATTTAACGTATGCATTATTTGAAAATCAGGAAATACAACTCCATCAAACTTGATATAGCTGTATTGGGTGAGACTACATAATTTTTTTAGTTTGGTTTACTACACAGCGGACAGAGTTGTCAAAGTTTGGATTAATTACCCCTTTAAATCTTTCAGGAAAATCTATTGGTTGTACTGGGTGAGCATGACTATGCCGTACGGTTAAGCGCTCTCCAATTTGTAGTGTTTGGCCATCTAGATGGTTTAGCACTACGTAAGGCATGGTTACAGGAGTGAATTTACAAACGGGAACTAATTTTATAGGTGTAATTGCGGCAACATTTGGCAACGTTGCGGATGTGTTAGACCGTCAGCTTCAAATGAAAATATTGCAGGTTGGTGAATCAGCAAAATTAAGATATTTAAAAGGTTGGGCCACGAGAATTGCTCGCGGTGGTTTATATGGTGGTGCTACCATTTTTGCTGCTTTAGAATTCAAAAATGCTTGGATTTCTTTTAATCGAAATAATAAAACTAGCAAGATTTTTGATGGAGCATTTGGAATCTCGCTAATAGCTTCAACTTATCTTTTACGTAAAGGTACAACGTTCATGTCAGCTCATTTACTGGGTTAGGAGCGACTGGATGGGGAGTTGCTTTAATTATAGTAGGTTTTGGAGTGGATTATTACGCTGATTATAATCGCAGACAGCAGCTTAGGATCTGGCTGAAAGAAAGCGCCTGGGGGACATCAAATGCAGGATTATCTTTAGATAACTTAGAGAAAAATTATATCTTAGCTGTCGAAGAAGTAAGTGGTACGGATTACAAGTGGTAAAACTATATATGGAGGTTTCTTATGAGTGGTAACTATGGTTATGAAAATCAGAATTTGATCAAAGGTTTGAAGATTAACCATGAAAAACCACAAGTATTGACTTATATTAACGAACGAGGTTTGACGAATTTTAATTTAGAACGGGATAAATATCTAAAAAATAAACTGATACCTTATTTTAATATTCAGGAAATTAATGAGGATTACCTAGTTTGTACTGATGCTTGGGACGAAATTAGAGGATTGCCATCAATTTTTTCTATATGGTTCTCCGTCATATTATTAATAATCAGTTCTTCTTTACTTTTTTTTCTATTTTATGCACTTTTTAAAAATGAAATATCTTTTGCTCTTATAATAGGGACTTTTGCCCTGATTGGAAGTACTTATCTTTTAATAAAAATATTTAATATTTCATTCGGTCGCGAATTATTTGGCTATACACATTACCCGTTAATTTTTAACCGTAAAAAGCAAGAATTACACTATTTTGAGCCTTACCAAAAAAAATGGATTTCAGCTCCATGGAGTGATTATCATTTTTCTATAAATATTAATGAAAATCATGAATACGCTGTGAATGCTTCACTGATTGATCAAAATGAGATCATTCAACAAGTGGTCGTCTTTCCATTTAGATTTCGTAGCTTAAGTTTGGTTGAAGGTCATTGGGAGTTTTTTAGACGCTATATGGCGGGTGAAGACTTAGAAAAATTAAAAAATAATATTCATTACTATGCCCCGAATGTCATTGACCGTAAAGAGATAGCAAGAGAAACTTGGTTTAGACTTAAACTACTAAGATTTTCAGAGCGAGATTATTTCACAGATCAAGTGAAATTACCTTCAGACTTTAATTTAAATCTTTTGATTTTTGGTATTCCTCAATTCTTAATTAGAAGGCTTTGTGTGAGAACATCTAAAATCCCTCAAGTTCCTAAAGAATGGATCAATTAAATTTAAAATGATATTTTTAATTCACGGTTTTATTTAGCAAAGCTATTTAATTATGAGTGTTGATAAAAAAAAGCCCTTTCAGGCTTTTTATAAAGAACTTAAGGCGACTGCTGAATCGGACTGCCACTGAAAAAGATCCTGGATTAGAAAATCACCCATCTGGTGCAGATTAAAGGTTAGGTTAAGAGTATGAAAAAAAATGGATTGATATTATTTTGTACAATAATGTGTCTATTTTTTGCCGCTTGTACTAAAGAAAGTAATTTTCAAAAAGGTACACATGTAGATAATAAAAGTTCAGAGCAGTTGTATGTTGAAGCTGGTGATTACTACCTAGGTCTTAATGGTAAGGAAAAAAATTATAAAAAAGCTTTTTCATTACTGATGCAGTCAGCTGAGCTAGGCCATTCAAAAGCTCAAACTGAAGTTGCTCGTATGTATTATGATGGGGTAGGGGTGAATCAAAATTATGAAAAAGCATTTTATTGGTTTGAAAAAGCAGCGAAGAAAAATGATGAAATAGGTTTGTATAACCTCGGAGTTATGTATAAAGAAGGTAAGTACGTAAAGCAGGATGATGTACAAGCATTAAAATATTTTGAGGAGTCGTCAAAAAAAGAACTTTCAGAAGCTCAGTTTACTTTAGGAAGGCTTTGTTGCACAAAGATTTCATAACTATATGATTTTAAAAGTTTTGATTATTTTTTGATCCAAAATTAAATTTATTTAAATCAGATGCTTACATATTTATGCAACAAAGCCTTTTGGAGTTACAATTTTATTTTAATTTCGCATAAGAGATTTTATGTTAAATATACGATTAAAATTCTAGGATATGAAACGTTGTTTGATAATCTTCTGCATTAAAGCTTTATATTGTAAGGATTTTTTACACTGATCTTCAGGTTATTCAAAATTAAATTAAAAAAATTTAGAAGTTAAATTGTTATATTTAATATTATTATTTATATTATATTTTTATATGAGTTTTTATGATATAGTTTTTATTCTTTTCTGTATGTTATATATCCAATATAAATGTAGCCTACAATATTTTTTTTTACTTCGCATCCTATTTTGAGTGGATTATCCTTAATCTATAAATTTAGGTTTGTACATAAACTATTCTTACGATCCTAAATAAAATCAAAATTGGAGATAGGCGAAGCTATTAAAACTAATGGAGATAGCGATGACTAGAATAGCAATTATTGGTTCAGGTCCTAGTGGCATGGCACAATTAAGAGCATTCCAATCAGCAAAGGCCAAAGGTCTAGAAATTCCCGAAATTATATGTTTTGAAAAACAAAGTGATTGGGGGGGGCAATGGAACTATACTTGGCGTACAGGTGTAGATGAAAATGGAGAGCCCGTTCATAGCAGTATGTACCGTTACTTGTGGTCTAATGGGCCAAAAGAAGCATTAGAGTTTGCGGATTATACGTTTGACGAACATTTTAAAAAGCCCATCGCCTCTTACCCACCAAGAGAAGTGTTGTGGGATTATATCAAGGGTCGTGCGGAAAAAGCCAAGATCAAACATTTGGTCAGATTCAATACCGCGGTGCAGCATGTCTGCTACGATGAACATAAAAAGAAATTTACTGTTGAAGTAGAAGATTACAAGAACCAAAGACACTATGTGGAAGAGTTTGACTATGTGATTGTAGCCTCAGGGCACTTTTCGACACCAAAAGTACCCGTATATAAAGGCTTTGATCGTTTTCATGGTCGTATTTTACATGCCCATGATTTTCGTGATGCCCGTGAATTTGCAGATAAAACGGTACTGCTTGTGGGCAGTAGCTATTCGGCTGAAGACATCGGTTCACAATGCTACAAATATGGCGCAAAGCAAATCTATAGTTGTTATCGTAACAAACCGATGGATTTTAGATGGCCGAAAAATTGGTCTGAGAAAAAACAGCTAATACGTGTAGATGAACGTAAAGCTTATTTTGGAGATGGTACTTCAGCAAAAGTTGATGCGATTATTTTGTGTACTGGTTATCTTCATCATTTCCCATTTATCGAAGATAAATTGCGTTTAAGAACACACAATTGTTTATATCCACTAGATCTTTACCAAGGTGTGGTATGGGAAAAAAATCCCCGTTTATTTTATCTAGGTATGCAAGATCAATGGTATACCTTCAATATGTTTGATGCCCAAGCTTGGTATGTTAGAGATATCATATTAGGTAAAATTTCTTTGCCAAATATCATGGAAATGCAACATCATACTGAGAAGAAGCATTTAGAAGAGAAAGCTCTAAGTACAGATGAAAAGAAAGCACGTTTCCAAGGTGAATATGTGAAATATTTAATTAGTGAAACAGATTACCCTAATTTTGACGTTGATGGGGTGCATAATATTTTCATGCAATGGAAAAAGCACAAGAAAGAAAATATTATGGAATTTAGAGATAAAACGTATCGTTCAGTTATGACTGGAAAAATGGCAAGACCACATCATACGCCTTGGTTAGAAGCTCTCGATGATTCTTTAGAGAACTATTTAGATTCAGAAGGTGCTAAAGAGAAAAATTTTATTTAGCCAAAATTTAGAAAAGTAGCTAGAAGTCAAATGGGAGCTTTGCTCCCATTTTTATACGATAAAATTCATATACACGAGTAAGTTTATCTAAAAGGTGCAGAATCACATTTGAAAATTGCTAATAAAATATTAGAAGATTGAATATTCATCTAAAAAGTTTCTATATAACCCGAATCGCGGATAAGAAATTGACTTGAAAAATAGGAGGACTAGAGCCATCCGTTAGATTGGTTGTACTCCTGAAACACTTCGTGCCTGGCATCAAAAGCATTTAGATCAGCAAAATCCTATTAAAGTACAACAGATATCTGATCAAGAAAAAATGAAGCAAATGGAACGTGAAATTAAAGAATTAAAGCGTGCTTTCGCCCAGGCGGAGCTCGACCGCCCACACAAATAATGATGGATTTCATCCATAATAATAAAGTGTTATACGGTGTTGATGCGATTTGTAGGATTTTACCGATCTCAGCTTCAACCTATTAACGAACTTTAGATCTCGCTGACAATCCAGAACATCGAGCGAAACGAAGTCTACATGATGAGCATCATGCTGAACAAATTAAACGAATTTGGAAAGAAAGTTCAGGCCGATATGGTGTGCTTAAGGTCTGGCAACAATTGAAACGTGAAGGTTATGTTATCGCACGTTGTACAGTTGCTCGATTGATACAGAAGCTAGGTATACAAGGTGTTATGGCGTTTTAAAACATCTGACTGCCTATCAAAGAGATTATTTATTGGTCGAATAATCTCAAAACCTGATTGACTACCAAGACGGTATCTCAGGTGAGTAACTTTACGTATATTCAAACTCATTCGGGCTGGGTCTATACCGCCTTTATTATTGATGTGTTCTCACGAGCAATTGTTGGATGGAAAGTATCTACACGGATGAATACAGATATGGTGCTCGATGCACTTGAGCAAGCATTGCATGATCGAGGGATGCCAAAGAATGTGATTCATCATTCCGATAGAAGTGTGCAATATCTTTCCAGTCGCTATACCAATCGTCTAGAAGCAGCAAATTCACGAGCGTCAGTCGGTACAAATGGTGATTCATACGATAACGCTTTGGCTGAAACAGTGAATGGGTTATACAAAACAGAGGTGATTGAATATTTAAAAGCAGACTGGCAAGGTTTAGCGGATGTACAACTTGCGACATTAAATTGGGTAGATTGGTTTAACAAAAAGCGTGTACACAGCGCATTGGGTTATGTACCTCCTTTTGAGTTTGAAGCAATGTACTATGATAAGATTAACCCGTTAGGTCAGGTGGCCTAACTTAAATAAAAATGTCTCCGACAAACCCGGTACGCTTCAAATTTAATGAAAGCCTCTATAGTGAAAAAAATTAAGTTTTAATAAAAAAGCGCCTTTGAATGTAGGCGCTAAATTTTAATGCTTGATACACTAACGCTAATATTCAAGTATACTTAATTTAACATAATCTATATTATACGAAATGGTAGGACATTTCTACTTAGGAATAACAGGTAGGTAGACATTTTAATTGGTGAATAACACAAAAATGGGAGCTTAAGCTCCCATTTTTATTGATGATTTTTTAATTCTTTCAGCATAGCATCCCGTAAAATTTCATTCATTCGTGTTTGATAACCTTTGCCTTGTGCTTTGAACCAAGCAAGTACATCAGCATCTAACCGAATTGAAGTTTGTTGCTTCACTGGGCGGTAAAATTGATTTGGGCGTACAGCACTGCTCCAATCGGTAATTTCAGGAATATCTGATAGATCTAGCTGATCATCCGGAACCGTGCCTTTAGCAAGCAAGCGTTGAATTTCAGCATCTTGCTTCTCACTAAATTTCTCATTCAGCTCTTTGCGTGAGTATCTAACCATGCTCATATTTGTTTCGCTCCGCTTTAGTCACTTGCCTTGCACTAATGATTCGTATGATTTCACAGTCATCTTCATCAAAAATGGTGTGAGCCACCAATAACATTAGTACGCCTTTAACTCGTCCAATGGTTTGCCAACGTTCTTCACCATCGGTATGTCTGTCTTGGATTGAGATCCTTAATGGATCTTCAAAAACAAGGCTTGCCGTTTCAAAAGAGATATCATGCTTTTTCTGATTCTTTCGATTCTTAGCCTCATCCCATTCAAAATACTGTTTCATAAAAAACATTCAAATTTGTATATACAATAATGTATCACAAAATTGTATCACTCAACCCAATTGGTGTAATTTTTAGTCAAAATTATTGGCAAAACACTCCAAAACCGCTCATAAAAAAGCCGACTTGTTTCCAAGTCGGCTTTTGAACATCATCGAGCAAATAATTTATATCATAAGTTTTTGATTTTTATATGTTTCAATTTGTGCATTTCGCATAACGACCATTATGTTAAATGGAGAGAAAATTAGTCTAAAATTCTTATATATTCTTTTTGTACCCCAGTTAAGATACTCACAAGTTGTTTCTTTAAATTATCAGCATCTTCTTTATAATCAGTATTCCAATCATTCCATTCAGTTGGTCTGTTAGCTAAATCCCAATCGCATAAAGCTAACCCATTTATTACTTCCATATCGAAAATTAAAGTACCTAATTGCTCCTGCATTTCTATAGGGAAATTATCTTTAAAACCATCGTAAATATTTTCAACATTTTTCGTAAATTCAGCATAGTGGTAATGAGTTTCTGTGGGTCTCGAATAGTTCTGTACAAATTCTAAAAGTTCATTCATTTTATTTTCCCTTACCATCAATTTTCCCATGCGATACTGTAACCACATCGCCTCGTTTATTAGTTACCACTGTGACATTATTTGCTGGACTATAATGGTTAGTGGTAGATTTTGTACCTACTGTTTGAGAGCCGTTTTTAATCGTATCTTTTACAACTGATGGCATGATACCTCTATCCTGCATCCTATCAAGAGCATGCCCGGAATAATTACGACCATCGATATTGGTAGGATTATTCCGAACTGGCTGATAACTTGGATTCTTGGGCTGATTCATTTGATTATGGCGACTACCTAAAACACCTGTAGCTTCTTTTCCTAAAACTTTCCCTCCAACTTCTTTTGCCGCCTTACCAATAGCTTTAACTTTTCCAGGGCCAATTACCGCCCCAACAATTTCTCCCTCTTCTAATTTCTTAGGATCAGCAGGTTTCATTCCTAAAGCAGTTAAAACTTTTTCACTTATTCCAAAAGTTAAATTATTTAATACACCTCGAGTGTTATCAGGGTCACCGTGCCCTCCGCCAGTAAATGGTCCTTTGGGTTTATCACTTTGCTTTGTTAATCCCATTGTCATATTTGGCACGTTTGAGGCAACCTTTGTTATTGGAGATTGGGCAATATTTAATTTTGATATTGCTGAGCTAGCTGATGAAGAACTCTTAGGCTGTGCTACAACAAGGGATTGATTACCAAGAAATGTAGCGCCACATGTTGTTTTATCACCTGCAAGTACTATAGCCCGACCATTAACAATAGTGGTTTGATCAGAAGCAATTGCGGAAACGACAGTTTTACATTGAGGGCAGAAGTGTTTCATACCATTTAAATGAACTGCAATTCCATTAATGATAAAAGTAGTGTCACACTCTGCAACGATCCCACCATGACTAGTTATCGATCCAATGGTAACTAAAGCTTTAGACATAGTTTGTAAGCGTCCGCTGAACCCCATGCCTATTTTTTAATTCGATTTAGGTTTCCAGCGGTGTGGTAGCAATTCTTCAATCTGAGTCACTTTATGTGTCGGCAACCTTTTCAGCACATCACTTAAATAGGCATAGGGATCCAGCCCATTCAGTTTTGCTGACTGGATTAATGTCATAATATTGGCTGCTCGCTGACCGCTGCGCAGCGAACCTGCAAACAGCCAGTTCTTACGTCCCAACGCCCAGGGGCGCATCTGGTTTTCCACCCAGTTATTGCAAATCGGTAGATTGCCATCATCCAGATAGCGGCTTAAAGCTGGCCAACGCTTCAGAGTGTAATTGATCGCC
>NZ_VPAK01000047.1:0-9609 GCF_013419295.1 Acinetobacter sp. YH12094 | reverse complement strand
TGTTCCATTTTAGAGATTTGTTTAAGATAAGATATAACTCATTGAGATGTGTCATAGTATTCGTCGTTAGAAAACAATTATTGTGACATTATTTCAATGAGTTATCTATTTTTGTCGTGTACAGAGCATTTAATCAATGATTAAGCTGCTTTTTTGAACCAAGAAAAGAACCCTTTTTTCTCAGCTTTTGCTGCTTCAGCTTTTTTCTCTGCACATTTTTTAGCGCAGTCTTTTTTCGCTTCAGCTTTTACTTCTTCAGTTTTAGTTTCAACAGCTTCTTTTGCATCAGTTGCTTTTTCTACAGCTGCATCTTTTGCTTCAACAGTTTTTGTAACGACAGCATCTTTAGTTGCTACAGTTTTTGCTACAGTCGCGTCTTTTGCTGCAACAGTGTTCGCAACAACAGCGTCTTTAGCCGCTACAGTTTTTGCTACAGTTGCATCTTTTGCTGCAACTGCAGCTTCTTTAGTTGCTGCTGCTTTTTCTACAACTGCTTTTTTCATGTCAGCAGTTTTGGCTTTAGTGGTTTCTTTTACTGTTAAAGTTTTAGTTTGAGTCGCTTTTTCTGCAACAGCCACTTGAGTTTTAGCAGCATCTTGAGTTGCTTGAGCAGCAGCTACAGTTGCAGTTTTCGCTTGTGCAGCTTCAACAGCAGTCGCAGGTTTTTGTTCTACAGCAGTAGTTGCCATAGCAGAAGTTGTAGCAGCAACTAAAGCAACAGCTAAAGTAGTTTTGATCGCGTTCATAGTCATCACTCTATAAAACTTAGTTAAAATAAGGCATTGTAAATTTTATGCCTTATCAACAGCCCTTAGGTTACACGGCACAGAGTAAGGGATTTGATTGTGTGAATATTCCACCAATGTTACAAACGGATAACATGGTGTAACGCAGAAAAACAAACAAAAACAGCGTACATTGCACAGCATTCGAAATTTTCAATTCAAAGCTGATTTAAAATCACTGTTAAAGCCGTTATGGTGAATATACATTTCCGCTATTGGTATGGCATAAAAATAACGTCGCATGAGGGATAACTACAGATGCAGCAGCTTATTTGTTATAAACAGTTCCCTGTGTGGACGCAGCAGTCGATTCCACACGGTTTTAAACAACAGCACAATACCAAAGCAGGCACATGGGCAAAACTCACCGTGCTGCAAGGTGAAGTAAATTTTGCCATGTTAGATGCGTCTGGAAATGTCCTCTCGACGCATGTATTTAGTCCAGACCTACCACTGCCGTTTATCGAACCGCAGGCGTGGCACAAGATTATCTCTGCGAGTGACGATGTGCAATGTCAGTTGAGTTTTTATTGTTTAGCGCAGGACTATTTTTATAAGAAGTATCAACTCAGCCCAACACATTCAGAACTTTTGGCAGCAACACCGTATTTGCATGGTGGACGTGCTTTGGATGTCGGCTGTGGGCAGGGGCGTAATTCGCTGTACTTAAGTCAGCTGTCTGAGCAGCGTTTTGAGGTGGATGCATGGGATGTCAATCCACACAGTTTGCACAAGCTGCAAGAGGTGATCGCTGCGGAAGGCATTGAAAATATTCATGTACAGCAGCGTGATCTAAACGCTGACCCAAGCATTACAGGTACATACGACTTTATTTGCTGTACCGTGGTGATGATGTTTTTAGAGGCCAAGACAGTAAAGCCTCTGATTCAGCAGATGCAGCAAGCCACAAATATCAATGGTTATAATCTCATCGTGTGCGCGATGGATACACCTGATCTCCCTGCGCAGCCTGACTTTCCATTTAGCTTTAAAGCAGGGGAGTTAAGTGCACTGTATGGAGGGTGGAAGATTGTGAAATATAATGAAAATGTCGGGGAGCTGCATCGGGTGGATGAGCAAGGCAATCGGATTAAGCAGCATTTTGCGACTTTGTTGGCGCAGAAAATTTAAGCCTAGTATTTTAGGATGTTGAGTTGAAGAGTTGGGGATCAACTCAACACTTACTTTACTTAAACTGAAAAAAGGGAACCATTTTTGAGTTAGTCAGGGTGTATGTGTACTTAGAAAATTCAACCAATTAAATATGATCATACTCTGATTTAAGGCTGATAAATAAAGCCTAAAGCTTTTAAAGGCAATTGAATGATGTCGATTGTGAGTGTTAAAGGCAATAGTGGTAATTCTGCCAATTTTTCCTGCCCTGACTTTTTGACATAGCCACTTTGGTCTTCGTAATGCTGGATACGGATCTTATATGGATGGCTTAAGGGCTTTAAATCTGCGGCATTCGCAACTTTTGGGTAAACCGTACCTGCAATTTCTAAGTTAAAGAGATGATCTTGCTGTTCTGCCTTTGAACAATCACATGGTGCTACGCCATATTGGTTGAATAATGCCCTTTCCGTAGGACTTAGTGTTCCATTGGGAGGCGCATAATAAAATTTAAAGCTTCCGCTAAATTTAGTGCTGTTCGGGCTCGGAGAATTAAAGTCAAGTTCTCGATGGAGACGAATATATTGTGGATTGAGTTGGCTAATCAGTTGAATAAAATCAGCACCGCCTTTATTGATCACATAGCTGTATTTATTGCCTGCGACTACGATGCTATCGATTGGTTCATTGGGTATTGCTTTAGCGGGTTTGCCAAATGCGATCACATCATCTTCAAGGATTGTTCTCCATGCATATTTTGTTTCGTATTTTTGAAACAGATCACGGGAGAGTTCACCGATTTGATTATTTGTAACGCAAGCTGTAAGAAAAATAAAAGTGCTTAGGCAGCTCATCTTTAAGAGGTAGTGAAGTCGTTTATTTATCATTGTTATGCATATTTAAGTTTTGGTTCAGGCCTTACCATAATTCAAAAATCGCTGAAAATCGAGAATTAACGTATTAACTTTAAAAATATGCTGAGGCGTTTTTACGGTTTGTTTAGCACGGTTTATTGCTGAAGATTTTTGAACAAAATTTATTGCACTATGAAATTTCCCTCTCCTTTTAAGGAGACTTGCGCAGAATACCGCTCAGGGAGAGGATTTATATGAAAAATTTCCCCTCATCCTCTTGTGGTGCATGCTGCTCACCCCAGAGGGAGAAGGGGCTTCTAGTATTATTCATGCGAGTTTAGTTAACAAATAAAAAACCCCGCATTAAGCGGGGTTTTTTATCTCAGTATTTAACTAAACATTAAACACGTTCGATAATGGTCGCGATACCTTGACCTAGACCAATACACATGGTCGCAAGACCAATTTGTGTATCTTGCTGTTCCATGACGTTCAGCAAAGTCGTTGTGATACGTGCACCAGAACAACCCAATGGGTGACCAAGCGCAATCGCACCACCGTTCAAGTTCACACGGTCTTGTTGGTCATAGATGCCTAAGCCTTTAAGAACAGACAAACCTTGTGCAGCGAACGCTTCATTCAATTCAAACGTTTGAATATCAGCAATTGACAAGCCAGCACGTTTAAGCGCTTTTTGAGTTGCTGGTACAGGACCATAACCCATGATCGCAGCATCACAGCCTGCAACCGCCATAGAACGAATCACAGCACGTGGCTTAAGACCTAAAGCTTGAGCACGTTCAGCAGACATCAGCAACATTGCAGAAGCACCATCAGACAAAGCTGAAGATGTTGCAGCAGTTACTGTACCGCCTTTCGGGTCGAATACTGGACGTAAAGCTTGGAATGCTTCAAGGTTTGCATCAGGACGAATCACTTCATCGATATCGCACAGAATTTTGAAGCCATTTGCATCGTGACCTTCAACGCCCACGATTTCATTTTTGAAACGACCTTCTTGTGTTGCAGCCCAAGCACGGCGGTGTGATTCAACACCAAACGCATCTTGTTCTTCACGAGAAATACCGTTCATACGACCTAACATTTCAGCAGTTAAGCCCATCATGTTAGACGCTTTTGCATAATGCTTAGACGCTTCTGGGTTGATGTCGATGCCGTGCATCATGCCAACGTGACCCATGTGCTCTACACCACCAATGATGAAGATATCACCTTGGTTGGTTGCAATTTGCGCAGCCGCCGTGTGGATTGCTTGCATAGAAGAACCACAAAGACGGTTCACTGTTTGACCTGCAACAGTCTTTGGAAGATCAGCCAATAACGCAATGTTACGACCAATGTTCATACCTTGCTCTAGGGTTTGGTTTACACAGCCCCAGATTACGTCTTCAACTTCATTGGTATCAAACTGGTTACGAGCAACAAGCGCGCGTACTAATTCAGCAGATAAGCTGTCAGCACGGACGTTACGGAACATACCATTTTTGGTTTTACCCATTGCTGAACGTACGCCATCAACGATGACAACGTCACGTGGATTTAAAGTAGCCATTCACGTTGCTCCTTAACCGTAGAATTTTTTGTTGTTAGCAGCCATGTCACGCAACATTTGTGGCGCTTCATAAGCCTTACCTAAATACGCATATTTGTCGCAAAGTGCTACGTATTCAGCGACACCTGTTTGGTCGATGTAACGGCATGGACCACCACGGAATGGAGGGAAACCTACACCCATGATCATCGCCATATCTGCTTCAGCAGCAGTCGCTACGATATTGTCTTCTAGGCAACGAACAGTTTCGTTACAGAACGTCAGCATCATACGGTCAATGATTTCTTGAGCATCAAATTCACGTTTTTCCGCAGTTGCAACAGAAGCCACAAGTTCGTAAGCCACTGGATCAACCACTTTGGCTTTCTTACCTTTACGGTCAAGTTCGTATTTGTAGAAACCAACGTCATTCTTTTGACCAAGACGTTTGTTTTCGTACATGGTTAAAGTTGCGCCTTTGAAGTCAGGCTTCATACGGTCAGGGAAACCTTCCGCCATTACTTCTGCACCGTGTACGCCTGTGTCGATACCCACAACGTCGATGAGGTAAGCAGGACCCATTGGCCAGCCGAATTTTTCCATCACTTTATCAACTTGCTGGAAGTCAGCACCGTCTTTCAGTAGAAGGTCAAATGCACCGAAGTAAGGGAACAATACGCGGTTTACAAGGAAGCCCGGGCAGTCATTGACCACGATTGGTGTTTTACCCATTTTCTGAGCAAGAACTACAGTCGTTGCAATCGCTTCAGCAGACGTCTTTTCACCACGGATCACTTCTACCAATGGCATCATGTGAACTGGGTTAAAGAAGTGCATACCTACGAAGTTTTCAGGACGTTGTAGGTTTTCAGCCAAACGTGTGATTGAAATGGTTGATGTGTTAGACGCAATGATCGTGTTGTCACGAACATTTTTCTCAGTTTCAGCAAGTACGATACCCTTAACTTTAGGGTTTTCCGTTACTGCTTCAATCACGATGTCCACTTCTTTAAACTCGTCATAGCTTAAAGTCGGACGGATGCGCGCAAGAGTTTCACCCATTTTCGCCGCAGTCATTTTTTTGCGATCAACTTGTTTAGTCAACAATTTGTTCGCTTCAGACATACCTAACGCCAATTGTGGGTTACCAATGTCTTTCATGATGATTGGTGTGCCTTTGCTTGCCGCTTGGTAAGCAATACCACCACCCATGATACCTGCGCCTAGTACAGCAGCTTGGTTGACAGGGTGAGCACCTTTTTCATATTTCTTCGAAGTTTTCTTCACAATTTGGTCGTTAAGGAATAAACCAATTAACGCACCTGCTTGTGGAGTCACAGCCGCTTTAGCAAAACCTTGCGCTTCGATTTTCAATGCTTCATCACGTGGAAGGCTTGCACCTGCTTGTAATGAGTCTAGAAGAAGTTTTGGCGCTGGGTATTGTGCAGGGTTTGCTTTAGCAAGAACTGCACCTTTCGCTGTATTGAATGCCATCATTTGTTCAAGCATGTTCAATTTAACAGGATCTAATTTTTCTTGGCGTTTTGCTTTCCAGTCTACACGGCCAGCAATTGCTTGTTTCACAAGGTCAATTGCAGCGTCTTGTAGTTTGTCTGCAGCAACAACTGCATCAACAGCACCGTCTTTGAGCGCAGCAGCTGGCTTTTTCGGTGCAGCCATTGCCATCCATTCAACCGCATTGTCGATACCAATCACGCGGCTTAAACGAACCGTACCACCAAAACCAGGGTAGATACCCAGTTTGATTTCTGGAAGGCCAACTTGTGCAGCTTCTGACATCACACGATAGTCACACACTAAGCACATTTCAAAACCGCCGCCCAATGCCATACCATTGATTGCAGCAACTTTAGGAACGTTTAGATCTTCAAACGCATTGAAGATGTCGTGAACAGGCAATGCCCAATCCACAATTGCTTGTTCGCCTTGAGCGAAGTTGTCACCGAATTCAGTGATATCTGCACCCACGATAAATGTAGATTTACCTGAAGTAACGATTAAACCTTTGATGTCACCGTTTGCTTTAACAGCGTCAATTGCAGCTTTAAAATCTTCAATTGTTGCGCGGTTAAATTTGTTGACCGACTCACCTTGTAAGTCAAAGCGGAATTCTGCAATTCCGTCCGAAAGCATTTGGACGGTAATGGCATTGCCAGCGTGGATCATGCCTGATCTCCTTTATTTTGGAGGACTTCTAAGTTGATGTTGTGAAGCGAGTACGCGGTTCCTGCGTACACTATATGCCTCGCTAATCTTACGATAACTATATCTAAAAAGAACATAACAAGTTGTATCAAGCCGTGACGCTAGGGTCATCAAAATTTCTTTTGGAAATAGCCTTCGGATCTGCCTTTAAACGCTATCGCTCTAATTAAATATGTTGAAGCTTATGTTTCAGTTCACATTTTTTTATAAATGTAAGCTATAGATTGAGATGCGAAAGAAAAATTCAAGAAAAAAGCAAGTATATTTTTCGGCAGAATGGTCAATTCACTTTTAACATTGTCATCCATCTTTGCTGAGACACAGTGTTCTATGCTGCTTATTTAGGCATCACTGAGCACTATGCTATACTCGCCGCGTTCTCAAAAAAGTTAATTTTTCATTAAGCACAATGCTTATTAGCACCAGGTCCTCATATGATTAAGTGGATTATCCTGGCGGTCTTTGTCATTTCTGCGTTTTATATCCAGCAACGCGGTAAAGTCCGTCATTCATTTTATCGTCAGTTTTTTGATCATTCGACATTGCTCGCACCGATCAATTTTCTCATGTACATGTTTTCAAAAGTGCCGAGTCAACCCTATATCGACACGCAGCATTTTAAAGATTTAAAAGTCTTAGATGAAAACTGGGAAATGATTCGTGATGAAGCCAAGGCCTTGTATGAAAAAGGGGGCATCAAAGCATCGAGTACTTATGATGACCTTGGATTTAACTCGTTCTTTAAAACAGGTTGGAAACGCTTTTATTTAAAATGGTATGACTCAGCCCATCCTTCGGCTGCTGAACTTTGCCCAAAAACTACGGCCTTGTTAAAAAATTTACCCACTATTAAAGCCGCGATGTTTACTGAGTTGGCGCCAGACAGTCGTTTAGTCCGTCATCGAGATCCCTATGCTGGTTCATTGCGTTATCACTTGGGCTTACTGACGCCCAATGATGACCGTTGTTTTATTGATGTCGATGGTCAGCGGTACTCATGGCGTGACGGCGAGAGTGTGGTGTTTGATGAAACTTATATTCACTATGCTGAAAATAAAACGGATCAGAACCGGATCATTTTCTTTGCAGATGTTGAACGGCCATTAAAGTCAAAGTGGATGGAAGCTTTTAACCATTGGTTTGGTAAAAATGTCATGACTGCTGCAAGTTCACCGAATGAAAGCGGTGATAAAACAGGTGGTTTAAATAAAGTATTTGGCTATGTCTATCAAATTCGCATAAAAGCCAAAGCCTTGAAAAAAACCAATCGTTCACTGTATTACTTTTTAAAGTGGTTCCTGATGTTGGGGCTGTTCTTCCTGATTTTTATACGTCCATATTTATTTTAAAAGTGGAATAAATATCGAAAAAATGCGCCCTTAGGGGCGTTTTTTTATGCTGACAGTCAGCGAAATATCAGTTATCGTGCAAGCAGAATAAAAATAATCATGCAGAGCAAATCAGCAAAAGCAGAAATAGTGTTAGCCAGAATAAGCTAGAACCAGAATAAGCCAGAAAAAATGTGCCAACAGACGAGGAATATGATGTTGACGTCCAAACTTAAGCCCATGCCAAACCATTGAGCTGAAAGAAAAGCGTCATCATCAATGATAGCCAAAACCCAAAGGTGAAAACGGTGGAAACATTGCAGACCTACTGCATAGAAACCCTGTGTAAACGCCTGAAGGGAAGGATTTGGCGGGAAGGGGATCCGATTCATGAAAGCAACCAACCAAACATTGATGCATCAAATGCATATTTCGATGCAAGATATAGAACGACGTAAACAGTTGCTTGGCTTGACTGATTTAGAGCTGGCGGAACTGGCTTCGATTGGTGGAATTGTGGCGCCGATCCTCGACAGTATGGTCGATGAATTTTATGAAAATCAGACCTCAATTCCAGAAATTGCAACATTGATTGGTGATCTTGATACCTTGAAGCGTTTGCAACGCGCGCAGCACCAGTATTTATTGGACTTATTTTCCGGGTGCTATGACAGCGCTTATGTGAATAACCGTTTACGGATTGGTTTGGTTCATAAGCGCATAGGTGTAGAGCCGAAGTTGTATCTCTCTGCGGTGCATACCCTAAAGACCATGTTGTTTCGCTTAATTCAGCGAACCTTTAATGATACGGAACAATATCAGCGGATTATTAACACCTTGGAAAAGCTCTTTATGTTCGACACCACATTGGTGGTGGAAACCTATGTATGGAGTTTGATTAATGAGGTGAAGATCTCCCGTGAAAAAATGGAACAGTATGCGCATGCGCTAGAGTTTCGTGCACAAGAAATGGAAGAACTTTCACAGCGCGATCCATTAACAGGACTGTTAAATGTCCGGCATTTATCGACCTTATTGACCAGTATTTTATATACTGCACAGCGTAATCATGAACCTGTGACAGTGGTGTTTATTGATATCAATGATTTTAAAAAGATCAATGATGAACAAGGTCATCCACGTGGAGATCAGGTACTACAAACGGTTGCTGCGGCCATAAAGTCGGTTGCACGTTTAGATGATCATTGCTTCCGTTATGGCGGAGACGAATTTTGTTTGGTCTTGCCTGGTTGCAGTGAAAAGCATGTGGAAGCGAGTTTTATCCCGCGTTTATTAGAAGCGGTGGCTGAAATGGAAGCAGGCTTAAGTTTAAGTATTGGGCTCTGTCAAACAGACCATCAGCAAGGCTATATAGATGCCATGAGTTTGGTACAACAAGCCGATGCTAAAATGTATCAAGAGAAAAAGAATTATAAACGTTTGCAGGAACAACCTATATCGAAAGAAGCGTGATTCGAGCGTAAAGAACGCCAAAAATAACAATAGATGAATAGCGGTACTTGAGCGAAATGGATCTCCATATTCTTGAAAATAATGTGATAAATACGCTTATTTCCTGCAAAAATAAAAGCTGAAATAGCAGATGCATCCTGCAAAATCTTGTATAGAAACCTTTGCACGAACAGATACACAAAAGTTCGTTAAAATGATATAATGCTTTATAATCAACCACATAACAAAAGACACCGACATGGCATGGAAACAAACAGGGCAGCTGTCCCTAGCAGACA
>NZ_VPAK01000046.1:0-10428 GCF_013419295.1 Acinetobacter sp. YH12094 | reverse complement strand
CTAGACAAAATGACACCAAATGAGTTTTACTATGATCAGCTACCCCAACAAAACAAGGTGGCTTAACTAGAGCGGAATATCACTTATAAATACGCTTTTAGTTGTTCAAACAAGTGGGACCACCTCTGATTAAGTCACGCTCAATAATAGGACCTAAACTTGGAATACTTTAGACCATTCACACCTTCAGATCTGATTGATCAGGCCGAGGAAGAAGACGCCATACGTCTAGCACCAGCACAAGAATTATTGGCTTGGGTGAAAGATAATTATTTGAATGTAGGGATAACTTCATAATCTAGACAATCATTAATTTATGAAAATCTTTATTTAAGGACTTTCTTATTATTTATCTCATCAATGATTTTCATAAATTTACACAGTAATCGTCATGCTTTGTTAGTGTAGAGTTTTAACAAATATATAGGCCTAAAGTATGAAAACGTTAGCCATTATAAGCCTGGTATTCGTATTGGGGCTGGTAGGTTGCCAGCAAAAAGACAGCAATGAAAATGAAGAGACGACAACACCTCATACATTAGATAAAGACTAACTTCCTCCAATGATTATTACAGCAGATATGAAAAAACCCTCATTAAGAGGGTTTTTTTAGGATTAGGGTTTTAAGCTTCAATCCAATTATCTTTAACTTCTTGAGAGTCTTTAGTCAGTACAATTTTATTGTCTGTAATTTCACCAACCCATGAAACTGGAATTAAGTGGTGATGACCATCACCATGCTTAGTCAGTTTAATTTGATCCGAACCTTGCAAGTGGTCTACTTCACCAACTTTAGTCCCACATGAAGCAATTACATCTGCATGGCTCTTAATATTTTCAACATTAATAGTAGTCATTAGAATATTATCCTATTTCAATGTGAGTGAGCATTCAGCCTATCGTAAATAGACGCTGATATCAGGGATTGAAATAGAAGGGATACAAAGGGCCTTATATTCTTACGTTCATGGCCAGATAAATTACATTGTATTATTTAGAAATAAGTCCCCATGATGGGGACTTATTGGATTATTACTTATGCTTAGTCTTAATCAGATCTGATAAATCAAAACCGATGGATTTTGCATAATCTAAGTATTCATCAACTGTGGCCTGGTCAGGGTTAGCAGTTCTGCTGAGCACCCAAAGATATTTTTTATTTGGTGACCCAACTAATGCAGTTTGATAGTCATCATCAATTTTTAGAACCCAATAATCACCACGGCCTACTGGCAACCAACGAATTGCTTTTGGTAAAAAGCTCACTTTAAGTTTCGAGTTGGCTGGCGCATTCTGAACATATGCTTCACCAATTGATTGGTTAAGTTTGCCGTCTGCGCTATAACAACTGTTATCAACTTTGACGTTACCATTTTCATTTAAAGAATATTTAGCAGTGACGTTGTAATCACATTTATTTTGGAAATATAGCGGCTTACGTGCAATTTCATGCCATGTACCAAGATATTTATTTAAATCTACCTTTGATACCGCTTGGACTTCCGTAGTGTTTGCATTTGCATTTGCATTTGCAGTTGAGAGCATTGAACCAGCTATAAGTACTGCACCACCAGCTAAAAGGAGCTTACGGGTTTTTGAATTCATGTTATAAGCCTACTTTAATTTGAAAGTGAATTAATTACTATAAATTGCTTTTAAGGTCATTTTGTTTTTTTATGTATTAAGTATTTGATCTTTAATCATTGTTTAACTTTTCAAGTTTTATTAATCCTTTTACTACCATTTTTAACAGATAAAATAATATTACTTATATAAGCCCAAAAACTAAGTGAAAAAATGCTTACATTAAGCAAAATTATAATTACTTTCTAAGAACTCACTTACTTCTAAAGCACTTCAAGAGAGTATTGAATAAGAAAATTAATTGACGAAATAAATAGTTTAGTAATGTTCTTAATTTGCTTTACTACTTAATATTGGATTATATATCTAAAAATATGATAACATGCTCAAACTCTAAACAACGGCTTTGAACGAGTCAGCTTTAAATTTTCAAACGAAAATGAAAATGCCAGCACTTTTCAATACAAGCCTGTTTCTTCCGCAAATAGCGGATATCTCTTTGATCAATTTAGATCTGTCTTACAAATAAAACGGAATAGGGAAGGTATGTCTTCATTGAAACCGTCATGGTATTCCAATGTGAATCCAAATGTGTTTATTAGCACAGTTGTTATTATCGGCATTTTTATTGCCATTGTATTTTTAGCTCCCAATGCTTTTGATTTAATAACTAAACAACTGAATCAATGGGTTACAAACTCATTCAGTTGGTTCTATGTGCTATCTGTAGCCATTTTTCTAATAGTGCTTATTTATATTGCCTGTTCAAATATGGGTAAAATTAAACTTGGTTTAGATCATAGTCAGCCAAAATATAGTAATAGCTCCTGGTTCGCCATGCTATTTACAGCTGGTATGGGCATTGGCTTAATGTTCTTCGGTGTCGCGGAACCAGTGATGCACTATGTTTCACCTCCAACTGGTGAGCCTGAAACAATTCAATCAGCGCAGCAAGCCATGCGTGTAACATTCTTTCATTGGGGACTTCATGCTTGGGCAATTTACACAATTGTGGGCTTAGCTTTAGCTTACTTTGCATATAGACATAATCTACCTCTTAAGATTCGCTCTGCTTTATATCCTCTTATTGGAAAGAAAATTTATGGTCCAATTGGTGATGGTGTAGATACCTTTGCAACGATCGGTACAGTATTTGGTGTCGCAACGACTTTAGGTTTTGGTGTAACCCAAATTAACTCTGGCTTAAATTATTTATTCGGAATTGAATATTCAACGACGACGCAGCTTATTTTAATTGTCATTGTTACAGCTATGGCATCTTTATCTGTATTTATAGGCTTAGACAAGGGTATTAAACGATTATCAGAGATTAATCTGGGCTTAGCTTTAGTGCTGTTGCTATTTGTATTTTTTGCTAGTTCAAGCATTTTTATATTGCAAACGATTATCCAAAACACGGGGCAATACATTTCAAATTTGTTCAATATGACCTTTAATTTATATGCCTACCAGTCTGATGGTTGGATCGGTGGTTGGACCATTATGTACTGGGCATGGTGGATTTCATGGTCACCATTTGTAGGTATGTTCATTGCCCGTGTGTCTGAAGGACGTACTATTCGTGAGTTTATTGTAGGTGTTTTACTTATTCCAACAGGCTTTACGCTGATCTGGATGGGAGTCATGGGGAACGCCGCACTATATAGCATTTTAAACGAAGCGAACACCTCGCTGATTTCTGCAGTGCAACGAGATTCATCCGTTGCGTTATTTGAATATTTAGGGACCTTGCCATTCTCAGGCGTGATGAGTTTTGTGGCGACTATACTGGTTATGCTATTTTTTGTGACATCGGCAGACTCTGGGGCTTTAGTTACAGACTATCTAACTGCAAAATCTGAAAACTCTCCGACCTGGCAACGATTGTTTTGGACAACGTTAATGGCTGTACTTGCGATTGTTTTGTTGTTTGCAGGAGGTTTAGGAGCTTTGCAATCTGCAACAATGTTGAGTGCATTACCATTCACCTTCGTAATGCTTTTAATTTGCTGGGGGTTAGTCAAGGCTCTACATTTAGATGCAACCAAGATGCAAGCATTACAGGATGCACGTATTACACCTAGAGCAATTCATAATCCAAGAAGTTGGCAACAACGTTTAGGATTGATTATGCATTATCCGCATACACGTAAAGAAGTTGAAGATTATATTGAAAAAACGGTAAGTCAGGCATTTTCAAATCTACAGAAAGAGTTTAAGCGTCGTCATTTAGATGTGACAGTAAACACGATAGATGATGGCTTGCAGCTACGTGTAAACCATCAAGATGAGATTAACTTTATTTACCAAGTGGTTGTTCAAGAAAAAAATACACCAAGTTTTATGACTGATTCAGATGAAATTACGCAAGATTACCAAGCTGAAGTGTTTTTGAGGGAAGGTGGTCAAAATTATGACATCATCGAATGGACGCAAGAAGATATTTTGCAAGATGTTATTGATCAATACGAACGTCATCTACATTTTTTAAATCTAGTTAGAACCAAGAACCAATAGATAAAAAACCGCCCAGAAGGGCGGTTTTTTTATTCATAGTTAAATTAGGCCGGTATAGAAGCAACCTTATCTTCACGGTCCCAATAACGGTGATTTTGTACCGCTGTTTTAAATTGATCACTGACATCTTTGAAACTTTGTGAAGTGAAAAGCGCAGCATCTTGAGTCAGATTAAGCTCTTTAATTAAAGCCTCTTTATCACCTAATAGTACTATAGGTTTAAGATGCTTAAATGTTTCTAAAACATAGTGTTTAGCTACACCATCATTCAAGAACTCATCTAAATTATTACCATCAATAACAACGACAGCATCGTAGGTGACTGAAGGTTCGCCATTCTGACGTCCATCAACTGCAATTTCTTTACCATTGTTAGATTTCACCGGCGCTGCATTAGGGGCTAAAACTTCAACTACAGCGCTTTCTGAATCGCCCCAAGTCTTAATTGCATCGATAGAGGAAGCATTAGCACGGTTGTGTACCAACAGTGCAATTTTACGTTGCTTAATATCAGATGCAGGGTATGCCAATGTACTTAAGTGATCAGATTTAGCGATGGCAGCTTTCTTAACCGATTTACTTTGCTTAGTTGGAGCATCTAACCCCAATTCATTCGCTACAAATTTCGCTAAATCCAAGTCAATATTTGCAAGCACCTCATTTACGACCCGTTCCCTAATTTCAACAGCTTTCACTTTTGAGAGTTCAAATGCATAGGCATTCTTTATATGCTGTTGTTCATGCTTAGCAAGACTTTGGTAATGCATGGTCGCTTGCGAGAAATGATCTGCGAAGCTTTCTGGTCGGATTCTTAACTTGCTGCCTTGGATTTCTTCAGGATGGGTCCGAAATGCATGCGGATCATTATTAGATTCTCTAGGCCAATTTTCATCTACAGAGTTAGGCTCATAATTCGCTTTACCTTTATAAACTTCATGGTTTGCATAGCCGCCACGTCGATTAGTATGGAAGGGGCAGACTGGTTTATTAATTGGAATTTGATTAAAGTTTGCAGTACCTAAACGGTGCAAATGGGTATCTGTATAGCTGAACAAACGACCTTGTAATAAAGGGTCATTACTAAAATCAATTCCTGAAACAATATTGGCTGGACTGAAAGCAACTTGCTCTGTTTCAGCAAAGAAATCATCTGTATTTCGATTTAGAGTAAATTTACCTAGTGGAGTAATAGGTACGAGCTCTTCAGGTACCAATTTTGTAGCATCTAAAACATCAAAGTCCCATTGAGCCGCTTCTTCTTCAGTAAAGATCTGTGCCCCTAATTCCCACTCAGGATAATTGCCACGTTCAATGGCATCCCATAGATCGCGACGATGGAAGTCGGGATCTTTACCATTAAGCTTTAAGGCCTCATCCCAAACGACTTGGGCAACACCTTGTTTCGGTGTCCAGTGGAATTTAACCAAATGCGCCTGATTATCTTTGTTAATTAATCTGAAGGTATGTACACCAAAACCTTGAATCGATCGTAAATTCCGTGGGATAGCACGATCTGACATCACCCAGGTTGTCATATGAGAGGCTTCGGTATTTAAAGAAATAAAATCCCAAAAAGTATCATGCGCAGATTGACCGGTTGGAACTTCATTCGGATCTTCAGGCTTTACAGCGTGGACAAAGTCAGGGAACTTGATTGCGTCCTGAATAAAAAATACAGGAATGTTATTACCGACTAAATCGTAGTTTCCATCTTCGGTATAAAACTTAATGGAAAACCCGCGTACATCACGGACTACATCAGCTGATCCGCGTCCGCCTTGCACTGTAGAAATTCTGACAAAGATTGGTGTTGGATTTTGAGTATTAGTCAAAAATTTAGCCTTAGTCCATTTTTCGTTGCCTTCATAAGCTTCAAAATAACCATGCGCTCCAACACCACGAGCATGCACTACACGCTCAGGGATACGTTCACGGTCAAAGTGAATTAACTTATCTCGTAAGAGAAAATCTTCTAACAGAGTAGGACCAGTCTGATTTATTTTTAAGCTATTTTGATTGTCAGCTACAGGTACACCCAAAGATGAGGTCAGTGTTTTACCTTTAGGGTATACATATGCCTCTTTTTCAAACTGATCAATTTTAGGATTATTTGATTTTTTCATGAGCTACATCCCTTTTTCTGATGTTATTTAGTACATGTGCTAGATAAGGTTTTGCTATTGCATAAAGCTAATATAGACAATAAAGATGCTTGGCAAAATTAAAGTAAAAAATTGTCTATTTTATGTTCAATCTGATGGTTGATTGGAGCTACTTTCACAATAAAAAGCAGATTCAGCCCAGCGGTCACATTTGCAGCGGGGGCACTGAGCATTTAGAGAACTAATAAATTGTGTTTGACCACACAGCATGCACGAATAGTATTTTTTGGAATCAAAACGCTGTGCTTTTTGGTAGTGATCAGGAAAAATTGGTAGTCCCCATTTAATATTATCCTTGGCATAAGGGATTACACTTAGACACCCATCTGTTTCAAGTAAGGCTGATTTGACTTGCCCTAAGTGTTCTATTTTGTTTTGCCTTAACTCAGCAAAAAATTCGTCATATGAATACTTTTCCTGTTTGATATCTTCAACAATCAATAAGCCATCTTTAACGATATACATTGGCCTACCTTCTAACATGGTTTCAAATGAATCTGATTTCATGATGAGGTATGTAGTTAATCTATAGAGAAGAATAATGACTGCAAATACAATGAGTGCTTGAATGATGGGGATATCATCATTAAACATGGGATCGCCTGCTGCAGATCCCAAACTTAAAATAATAGCTAACTCAAATACTGAAAGTTGCCTGACACCTCTTTTCCCTGAAAATCTTAAAAAAATAATAATTAAGATAAACATAATGATGCATCGGAAAATAATTTCCAATGCAAAAGTAAAAGAAGTGTCATGCAGAATTATTTTTATGAAGTCCATGCTTAATACATTTTTTGAATTTTAGTTTATAAGTTGTTGTTTACATCTTGTCCCAAGCATCCTTAATCGCGTGCTTAGCATGTTCCCATTTCAAACGAGAATCTGCTTTAAACTCCTCCCATTTGGTTTGTAAATCCGGCTCAGAATCTTCGAAACGCGCATTTTCACCGTATAAATGACGTTCGCGCTCACCAAGCTCATAAGCTGACCTTAGATCGCGGTCGTAATCTATATCTGGCACTTCGCGTTGCAGATCCCCATAGTACGGTCTATTGGAGTAATCCGTGCGCCAGTCATGATGTATTGGATGTTCATTTTGATGGTCGTTCATAGTAATAACTCCGATAAATTATTTAATAAATTGCAAAAGTAGTGATCCCTGGGCTACTTCTGCAAATAAAAATTAATGTTGTTACTCTGACTATTGGTCTTGCTGATCATTCTGCTGACGCTGTTGATCAGATTGCTGATTTTGTTGGCGTTGGGGTTGCTGCTGTTGTTGCTGATCATTCTGCTGACGCTGTTGATCAGACTGCTGATTTTGTTGATGTTGGGGTTGCTGCTGCTGTTGCTGACCATTCTGCTGGCGCTGCTGATCAGATTGTTGATTTTGTTGATGTTGGGGTTGCTGCTGTTGTTGCTGATCATTCTGCTGACGCTGTTGATCAGACTGCTGATTTTGTTGGTTTTGAGGTTTTTGAGTATCGCCACGTTGGTGCTGTAAGCGAGTATCATTATTTTGATCTTGGTTATAATTAGACATAATACTGTTCCTTTAAAGATTAATTAGATAATCTACTCAATTACAGTAGATCATTTATTATTAACATGAATATTGCTAATATGATTATTAGAGATGTTACATAATCTTTATTAAGTTTCACTTTGTTTAAAAGTAATACTTTGGTGGTTGTTTTATATACATAAATAGTTATTTTTTAATTACATGAAACTAACAATAATAATTTTTTAATATTTTAGTGAGTGACTTGCATAGAGCTTTATATAGTATTTTTAATTTTTTGATAGGCTTACCTTTAGTTAAAATTTTGAAATTATAAAATTTTTTCTTAAAATTAATGCAATAGAAAAAAGTACCTACAGGTTTCTTTTTGTTTTCGGATCCTCCGCGCTTTAAAAGTCCAGTGCAAGATATATAAATATCTGATTTGAATAATTTTTTTCCATTTACAATCATTTTAGTGGTTACTTCTGGGGATTCAGCAGTATATTTATCTATAAGTGATTGTTTTATATTTAAAATACGCTTCTTGAATAGTAAGTCATAACTAACAATAGAACCATCCAGAAGTATTCCAGAGTTTTTATCTTGTGAAATTCTATATGCTAAATAACCTGCACTCGCACTTTCAAATAGCGTTATCGATAGGGATTTTTTAGAAATAAAGTCAAAAATTGATTTCATATAAATTATCCTATGAATATTTTATAAAAGAATCATAATTGATATTTAAATATGAATATGTGAATTAAGTCACATCAAAAAAATGTTACTTTTTAAAAACTTGTTAAAAATTATGCTAAAGGTGTGTTTTATATATTAAAATTTTTAAAATATTACATTGCGTTAAATTTTATTAAAAAAAATTAACAAATACTACTTATTTTCTGAACTATGGTTAAGAAGAATCATTTACCGCGTGAGAATTATAATGCCTACAGCAGTAAAAGAAAGAATCTTAAATTTAATAACCAAAGATCATCAGAAATATTTCGAAATTGTTGAGTTCTTCTTAGATGCTTCAATACCTAATTCAGCCAAAGAATTAAAGGCATTTAAGGTTTTAGAAAATGAAATTCTAACTCTCGAGCACATTGATGAGATGCCAAATGAGATAGACCATCTTGTCGATTGGATTCATCATAATAACCGTACACAGTGTGAATATTATAAAGAATACCTAGATAGAAGAAAGCAAGGTGGAGGAAGAGAGTATTTTTCATCAGTTAGTAAAGCTTATGAGTTTTTATACAAGGTTGCACCCACAAAAAAAGTGGATGGTTCATGGCTATATAGCTTTACTCAGTATTGGAATGATCCAGTATTTAGAGATTTTATTCAGATATATTTAGAGGAACTTGGTCTCGGTTCAGAAAAAGCCAATCACGTGAGAATGTACGACAACCTACTACTGGCACATGGTTTGAATCAACTATCTTTAAACTTATCTGATGCCTATTACCATCAGGCAGCAATACAGCTTGCGCTTGCATATGCACCTTCAGAGTTTATACCAGAGATAGCAGGTTTTAATTTAGGCTATGAACAACTTCCTTTACATTTGCTAATTAGCAATTACGAGTTAAAAGAACTTGGAATTGATGCACACTATTTTAATGTTCATATCACGATAGATAATTTTGATAATGGGCATGCGCAGCTTGCGACCAATGCCATTAAAAAACTTTCTACAAGGTACAGATCTAAAGAAGAGTTCATTCGTAAACTCAAAATCGGCTATCTCCTAAATAACAAAGGAATGAGTTCAGTTCAGATAATTAAAAATTTAAGCACTGAAAAGATGGTGCTAGAAATATTTAAGAAAAAGGCGATCGTTGGTAAACACATGCATAGCAATAAGTGCATGTTTAATAATAAAACAACGAATGAATGGCTGTCTGAAGATGATAGTGTTGAAGAGTTTATTTTTGAACTTGTCCGTATGGGCTGGATAAAATTGAATCGACCACCTGAAGAGAGTAGGTTTTGGCAGATGATTCACGACGAAGACGGTAAAATGTTTGGAGTGTTTAATGCTGTTGAAAAAACTTTTATTTATGGCTGGATTGCAGGTAAATCAGTAGATTCCAAACAAAATCAAGTAAATAATGAGTTTGTAAAAAACTTCCTAGAGACCAATTCATTTAGTTATTTAGCGAACCATAAAATGGCTGAGCTTAAGAAACAATTTGATGGAAGTACGAATACAGGATACAAGATCAACAAACTTCTAAAGTATTTAGCACCTCATATGCATCATCAAGAAATTGGTTTATGGAGTACCCAGCGTATCGTAGAGAGTTTATTTCCATCTCTAGCCCGCCAATAAAATAAATACTCCAAAAGATTTATAACTTTCATCGTCAAAAATAACCGCCTTCGGGCGGTTTTTCTTTTATGCGATAAACAGTGATAAAATAGTGAAAATTAATGAGTTTTTAAAGCAGTCTACAAAAAATCAAAAAAAATATTTTTTTGCAATTTGTAGACTCATTTGTAGACTGTTGAGCTACGGTAATCCTCCCATAAATAACCGAAGTTAAAAGTAGAGGTTAAGCAGCCATTAGAGGTGGCCTTCCTTTGTTTGCTTGGTGTGGTCTTTCATAGTTGTAATGCCACAGCCAACTCGTTGCATAATCT
>NZ_VPAK01000045.1:0-10468 GCF_013419295.1 Acinetobacter sp. YH12094 | reverse complement strand
TCGCCCTTGTTTGCCTTTTGATGGAGCATACCATTGCGTAGCAGGATCAAACCAAATGGCAATATTTCCGCGACTCATGAGTGCTCGGTTATATGCGGGCCAATTGGTTGTGCGATAGATTTTGTGTATAGGCTTCTTCATTTGAAAATTATATCGCTGAAAAAGCCTTTACAGATAGGTTTGTGCAACAAAGCCCTTCAAATGGATACTTATCTGAAGGTTGTTCATATATTTGATTAGAACAACCCATTTATATTAATGAAAAAAATATAAATATAATTTTCCAAAAATCATTCACACAAATCCTCACCCCATTTATTATAACTATAAGATATAGCATCAGAATTATAATAAGTTATATTTAGTTTACCCCCTTGATAGTCATAAACACCAATTGCAGTAGGACTAACAATATTAATACTATTATTAGCTCCTAAACAGTATGTATCTACCCCTTGTCCATGCCCCTTTAATACCCAACCATCTTTTTCCAATTGATTAATTACTTTTTTCAATTTATTAGGATCTTTTTCAAATCTAAAAGAAGAAATTTGAACTTCTGCTTTACTTAATGAGTTCACAATTTCAATATTATCGCCTAATAAAGCTTTCATTTTTACTTCAAATGGATACTTATCTGAAGGTTGTTCATATATTTGATTAGAACAACCCATTTGTATTAATGAAAAAAATATAAATATAAATTTCCACAAATCATTCACACATATCATCTCCCCATTTATCATTGGAATATAAAACAGCATTCACAGAGTAATCTGTTCGTTTTAATTTTCCACCTTTAAAATCATAAAGTCCACCAGAAGTTGGTATAACAACATTAATTCTATTATTTCTCCCTAAGCAATAAGTATCAACGCCCTGCCCTTTTCCTTTCAATACCCATCCATCTTTTTCTAATAAACTTACTATACTTTCAATTTTATTATTATTCTTAGGTAATTCAAAATATGAAATTTGTACCTCAGCCTTTTTCAATGAATTTATAATTTCTATTTGATTACCGAGTAATTCTTTCATTTTATTTTCAAATGGATATTTATCTGAAGGTGGTTCATAAACACTACTACTACATCCGACTAATAGTAAAATAGTAACAATTCCAAAACTCAATTTATTTAATTTCATATTTAGTCCTTAATCGTTCCCGTAATAGTTCTGCCTTGCGCCTCAACACCATATCCAAAATTAAAATCTGCACCAGGTGTACCTATACCAACCTCGAAACCTTTCATAGTCTTTGAGGTAAAATATGCTTTTATCTTATCACTTACAGAACCAGAGTCTGTATCAATAGGGAGTACAACACCCACTCGCACTCCCCAAATCCCTCCACTAGCACTTCCAGCTAATCCACTTAAGAATCTATCAGTACTATTAACATCTGTATCATCAACAGGTTTATTAAAAATATAACCCGCCATACAACTTGCTGAAAATTTACCTTTTAACTTGGAAAGATCAGAAGCACCTAATTTTCGGCTACCATCAATTATCGAAATCGCGTTACGACCAATTGCTTTCGCTCCTTTTGCATCTGGCGTCGAAGCAGCGCCTACTTGAAAGACTTTACCATTATGTAAGTTCGTGATTTCTGCATACGCCAAAGGCCCCACGCCACCCGAACAATAAACATAGTCAAACAAAGGAGCAGCTTGAAGCCTACACGTTTCACCTGTTTTTAACCAACAGTCATAATTGCGATAGGCTTCATACTCTAAATTGGATGCAGCTTGCGGACTTAAACCTATGAATTGTCCACCATAAGTCGGATATAGACCAAGTGCATCCACCCATAAAGTAGGGTTCAATACGTAGGCATGATGGTTTAAACCTGCATATAAATCGATTGGGTCTTTAGTTATATATCTCGCACTATGTGGTTCATAATAACGATAGCGGTTATAGTGCAATCCTGTTTCCTGATCATAATATTGCCCTTGAAAACGTAAATTATTTTGTTCAAATGGATTATCTTGATTTACTGCTTTAATTTCTAATGCCGTTCCCCATGTGTCTTGCTTAATTTCCCATATACATTCACCTAACTCATTTGTTAAAGTCTGCGGTGTTCCAATTTGGTCACAGTGATAAAAGGAATCAGCTAAAGTTTAGCTCTATTTTTACAAGTAACTGTAGATCAAATTTATGTCTTTTGTGCAGTTAATCGGTTCCTTTATGCTTTTAAAACCGTCACACCAAGCGTTTATGTTATTAGTATTATTTTTTAGTGAACCAAGTAAAAAACATAAAAAATAGCCCTCCTATTATTCCTATACCAATGCAAGTAATGAAATATAATATTATCAAATATGTTTCCATAACTTTATCATTAATAACATCAATCAACATCCCCAAGAGGAAAGCTGATATACCTAAAACTATTCCCTTTATAAAACCTACTAGATAAGGATAATTTTCAGATTCATAATTGGATATAAAAAATGATAAAATTACTTCAACTAGAATTGTTAACATTTTATTTATCCTGCTTCTTATCATCAGAGGTGCTACTATTAATTGCTCTAGATGATGTTTGTTGTAATGCAAATTGATTTGCCCAAATTACTAATCCACCAGTATTTTTCCAGCAATGGCTGTAGGCACACCCGTTGTACCAACAAATGGAACTTTAGCTGTTTGTGCCATCGCCTCCCCCCAAGCTCCAAAAGCAGCTCCCGTACCTACGGCAACTAAAGATCTAGATCCATCCCATTGTAAACATTTACATTTATACATATCTTTTGCTTGTAAACTACTATCCACCAGTACACTACCACCAGTTGTTTTTACCACAGCCTGTCCCACTGGCGTTGCCGATATATTTTTCGCATTTTGTAAAACCGCTTTCGATAAACTCGGTATACTTTTTATTCCTTCTCGACCTACTTTTAAAACCACTGGTGCTGCCTCTTTTCCACCTACAATAGCATAAGGGGCATAACCCGCTCGGCTACTGCTCCTAGGTTATTTATTTCTCATAGCACCTTGAGCCTTTAAATCCTGAGCGAGTTGCGGATCTTTAGCCAAAGGTGACATAGTATTTGGAAGTAATTTTGCTAATACTCCACCGTTACTGCTAACTCTACTATTATTGATTACAGGAAAATCATTCCTTTGACTTTCTGTAGAACTTACAGCAGGCATCTTTGCTCTTAAAATCCTCCCTCTTTCTCCATCACTTTGTATTAATTCTAGTTGAGTTTTATTATTTGATTTTTTTCTAGATTGCTGCACCATATTCTTAATTTGATTGTTGCCTTCCTCGCTGGCAGAATCAGTTAACCAAAATAATCCATTATCTTTCCCACCCATCAACCCCATCGGATCTACCCACTGATTCGGATCACTTACCTAACTACTGTTATTTTCTCCCCCAAACAAGCCTATTGGATCCTTACTCAAATACCTTGCACTATATGGCTCATAATAACGATAACGGTTATAGTGCAATCCTGTTTCACTATCGTAATATTGTCCTTGGAATCGGATATTGGTTTGTTCAAGTGAGTTTTCACTCGCTTTGATCTCTAAATAAATGCCCCATGTATCCTGTTTGATTTCCCAAACGCACTCACCTAACTCATTACTGAGTGTTTGTGGTGTACCCACTTAATCACAATGATAAAACATAACGCGTTCTAACTCTGCTTTATTCTTTCTCGTTTCTACTTTCCATACAGGGTCTTTATAGATGGAATAAGGTTCTGTTTGGAACCTTGAGTAGTCTGGTGTTTCAATTAATTTAATAAATCCTGTATAACCCGTTTGCAGCAGCGGTACAAAACTCTGCGGTTCATAGACATAATGCTTAGTGTAGTTTTCTTCAACGTCATTAGATTGCTGTGACTCCCAAATCATCAGGTCTCCGTCCCAGCCGAATAAGGTCAGGGTTTGCGCATTTTGATTTTTCTTGTATAAACGCCTTCCAAATACATCATAACCATATTCAGTCGCCTGACCATTAAGCTCACTTTGGATCAAACGGTTCAGGTTATCCCACGTCAGTTTTAATGTTTTACCTGCATGGCTGCTTTCAATCACATTGCCTTGCGCTATGCACACTTTGACTCTGTATCAAACGGCCAACCGCATCATATTGATAATTCAGCTTGCATAAATGGCTGTCGTCCACCTGCGTGAGTAGATAATTTTGATCATAATGATACTGCCGTTCCGCCTGATGCTGTACTCGCCCTAGAGTCTCTTGCTCTGGCTGAATCAACTGCGAACTGAGTAAGCCTACATCATTATAATTCTTGACTTGAATTAAACCATTTGCCAGTATCTGCGCCGTTTCACGGTGTAAATCATCACGATGGAATGCCATCATATCTTGTTGATTAAAAGTAATTCCATAGCTATGTCTTGAACTAATAATAAGGTTGGTTTTGATTTTTCAACGGGAAGAATAAGGATACTTAAGCCATCCTAACTCCTCCCATTCATAATTTTAATATTTTTCTAGTTCTGAATAGTAATTACTTTTATTCAGATCTCGATACTTATGATCACCTTTGTAAAAATCGGCTATAATTTCATATTTTCTCGGATCATCTATAAGAAGAATTATAAGATCAATATATTTTTTTGCCAAATCTATATCGTAAAATTCTGAATCTTCATATTTTGAATATAAATTTACACATCCATCATAATACTCTAATAAATAACCATATTTCTTTAATTTTTCAAAATCATTCTTAGCTTCATAAAAATTACCTTCACGTAAATTAATTTCTCCCAACCCATAATAACCATTCATAAACCCCAAGCTCACAGCCTTTTTAAAGTTAAATCTAGCAGTTGATAAACTCACAAAACCATCTTCAAATAAATATATTTCCCCTAGATTAATATAAGAACTCAAATATCCAGCTTCAATTGATAAATTGAAATATTTTATTGCCAGTTCAACATCTTTTTCGTCTTCATTATAATTATAAAAATAACCAAGCCGATAAAAAGCCTCGGGATTCCCAGCCAAAGATGCATCCTCAAAATACGATTTTGACAACTTATAATATCCATTTGAATATAATATTGCTCCCACTCCAACTTTTTCATCTACATTAAACTTATGTAAATAACTAGAAATCAAATAAAAAGCCTCTTTGGTTTTTTTTGCATGAAATAAATCATTTATTTCATATACAATTGATTCATTTTTTTTAAAATTATACATTCTAGCCTCCTCATCCAAGATATTATTTTCACCTTTAGCACCAGAAAATAATGGAATAATTAAAATAATAAAAATCAACTTAAATAAATTCATATCAATTAACCTTTCATTTGTTTTTTTTTCTTTTCTTCATCTTTCATCGGCTTTGTTGCACAAAGATGTAAAAATTAAGATTGCCCATATCTACTCAAATTTAAGGCATAACTTGGGTATGTGGTTGACCTAACTCGGTAAATTTATTTAACACGGCTATACGTGCATGGATCTCATTGACTTGGCTATTAAAGTTCCTTGCACTGAGTTTATCGCCTAATAATTTGATGCAGTGCATCTTGGTTTCCACCAAACTTCGGCGATGATAGCCTGACCATTTTTTCCATAGTGTCCTGCCTGAGAAGCACTGCTTCGCAAGATTAACAGTACGAAGTAATTCATTTCGCGCTAGCGAGCTGATCTTTGTATCTTTCCATGGTTTCGCATTTTTTCTAGGTGGAATCACCGCATGCGCTTGCCGATCTGCAATGACCTGACGACATTGTTTGGTGTCATAAGCACCATCTGTATAAACAGAGTCAATCTGCTCATCTAAGGAAATTTGATCGAGTAAATCACCAAGTACCTGTGAATCACTTACATTGTTAGTTGTAAGCTGAACTGCACGTATTTGGAGAGTTTTAGCATCTATACCAATATGTAATTTACGCCATTGACGACGATATTCAGGCTGATGTTTCTTCCTTTTCCATTCACCTTCACCTAAAAACTTTAGACCAGTAGAGTCTACGAGTAGATGGAGACCACCACTACTTTTTTGATAACTAATCGCAATATCAATATGTTTTTGTCTTCTGTAAAGCGTACTGTAATCTGGTGTGGTCCAATTTAATCCACAAAGTTTAATCAGACTTTGCACAAAGCCAGTGACCATACGTAAAGATAGACGGAATAAGGATTTAATCATTAAGCAGCATTGAATAGCAGTATCGGAGTAAGTTTGATTTCGTCCATGTTTGTCTTGTGATTGTGCATACCACTGGGTCTTAGTGTCAAACCAAATTGAAATATTTCCTCGATTTATTAATGCTCGATTATAAGAAGACCAATTGGTGGTACGATAAATTTTAGGTGCAGGCTTGTTCATTTGGAAATTATATTGTGGAATAAGCCCTTAACGATAGGTTTGTGCAACAAAGCCGATTATTGTCAATGGTTAGGTAAGCAAGTCGGCATTCCTATGAATTTACCTACTGAAGCCCAATGGGAGTATGCTGCTCGAAATAAAGGACAATATATAATTTCCACCACAGATAATGGGAAGTATGAAGTGGGTCGTAATGTTTGGAGTGATGAGCAAAGAGATCAAGTCAGTAAAAGTTTAAATTTTAGTGCTATTGTTCCTTTGCTAGGTCATTTCCCAACAACACCCTTAGGGTTCTACGATATGGCAACTGATAACCATGAATGGATGTCTAATTGGTTTGACCCACAGTATTACAAAAATTCACCTGAACTCAATCCACAGGGGCCAAAGTCTGGATTATTAAAATCCGTAAGGAGTACACATCAAGAAGGAGCAGCACAAAGTTTAGCATTAGGAGGTGCAGCAACCACTATTTATAGAAGAGGAAAGGAACCAAATCCTCAATACGAAAAAGGTGATGACAGTATAGATTATATTAACATTAATAACAGCACATCCGTGCGCTGTGCTTCAAACTCACCGAAACCTTTTCCTAAGCCATAAGTTTAGATTTTCGAATGTTGGATGGCTTATGCCATCCAAGTTTGATTAACATCTTCGTGACTTATACATATCCAAATCTAACTCTTCGATTGGTTTTGGTGCTTGTACTAAAAAACTTTCAGGTTTTTCTAAGCCTTCAGCTATTTGTATTTGTCTAAACTCAGGCGAGTCAATACAATGCTTATGACTTTAATGCAGGCTTGGGTGGTAGTCCGATTCAGCAGTTGTCTTGATTTATATTAAAAAAGCCATGAGGGGCTTTTTATTTCATTCTTTATCAAATTTGTAATTAAGACCACTAAAAAAATAAAATCTTTTCAATGTAAATTCCCAGAATATTAATACCATCAAGATTATGGCATATATCGAAAGATTTGACTTAATACCAGACATCATTTCACCAGCATAAAATTCAAATGGTGAATTAATGACTATAAAATACGGTCCAATAAAAAGCATATATGAAACTATAGCCATTTGTGAAAAAAGACTACCCCCCAAACTTTTCCATTTTTTTCTTCAAAATCAGCAGAATAACCATCTAAATTACCATCCACAACAAAATTATCATTTTTATATTTTTTCTGCATTTTTTTTATCTTACTTAAACTTAATAATGTATCCAGTATAAAAAACAAGAACATATATTTTAAAATGGCTACCCAACCATTATTTAAAGTTAAATATACAGCACCTAGCATTAACAATGAAATCATAAAAATAATTAAATATAGAAAAATAAAATATTTATTATTGTAATTTAAATGACCAAAAAACCAAAAAACACAAATAGTTAAAATGCCTAGAAAAAGAATCCAAAAATAACCATAATAAAGATAAGACCAAAATGGCAACAGAAGGAATGCTACGGTTGCTAAAAGGGATTTATTAATTAATTCAAATTTTTTCATTACAATCTTAATTCAAAATAAAACCAAAATTATACCTTTCAAAAAAAACATAATTAAATATCACATATCTTTTTATTAAATGGAATTGTAATCAATTCCTTGTTTTTTAAATTAACATATTTATACTCATACACAATATCCAAATTAGATAAGATAGCAATTGATTCACAAATTTCATCTATCTTTGGCTTAGAATAATAATATTTCCTCATATCAGCCGCCTGATAATCACTAATACTTTCAAATGAAACCATGTAAATATAGGTTAATTTATTATCAGAAAATTTAAAATCCACCCATCTAGTATAATTATCTACATTCACAGGTAGTTTATTCTTCTGTTCACCAACATACTCTCTTACTAACTTTAACTCATTTTGTACCTCTTTTCGATCAACATCAACACCGTTCACAACCTTATTTTCAACACACGCGCTAAATTGAAGACCAATAAGAATAAGCATTATTACTTTATTCACAACATTTAAACCTTTTGAATTTTTTCCCAAACACACCATCTTTAATAAAACCTAATAAACACCAATTCAAAATATAATATGCCCCAGATATAGAAAATAAAAAACAATTCCTTTTAACAACCCATTAAGTGTAAAATATATCCTCAAACTTAATCATGCAATCAACTCCCTTAAATTTCTTAATTTTTTATGTTACTATGGCTTTGTTGCACAAACCTATCGTTAAGGGCTTATTCCACAATATAATTTCCAAATGAACAAGCCTGCACCTAAAATTTATCGTACCACCAATTGGTCTTCTTATAATCGAGCATTAATAAATCGAGGAAATATTTCAATTTGGTTTGACACTAAGACTCAATGGTATGCTCCATCAAAAGGCAAACAAGGGCGAAATCAAACCTACTCCGACGCAGCTATCCAATGCTGCTTAATGATTAAATCCTTATTCCGTCTATCTTTACGTATGGTCACTGGCTTTGTGCAAAGTCTGATTAAACTTTGTGGATTAAATTGGACCGCACCAGATTACAGTACGCTTTGCAGAAGACAAAAACATATTGATATTGCGATTAATTATCAAAAAAGCAGTGGTGGGCTTAACTTGCTGGTAGACTCTACCGGTCTAAAGTTTTTAGGTGAAGGTGAATGGAAAAGGAAGAAACATGGACCTGAATATCGTCGCCAATGGCGTAAACTTCATATTGGTATAGATGCTGAAACCCTTCAAATACGCGCCATTCAACTCACTACAAATAATGTGAGTGATTCACAAGTGCTTGGTGATTTACTCGATCAGATTCCACAAGATGAGCAGATTGACTCTGTTTATACCGATGGAGCTTATGACACCAAGCAATGCCGTCAGGTCATTGCAGATCGGCAAGCGCATGCGGTATTCCACCTAGAAAAAATGCGAAACCATGGAAAGATACAAAGATCAGCTCGCTAGCGCGAAATGAATTACTTCGTACTGTTAATCTTGCGAAGCAGTGCTTCTCAGGCAGGACATTATGGAAAAAATGGTCCGGCTATCATTGCCGAAGTTTGGTCGAAACTAAGATGCATTGCATCAAATTATTGGGGGATAAACTCAGTGCAAGAAAATTTGATAACCAAGTCAATGAAATTCATACACGTGTAGCAGTCCTCAACAGATTTACGGAATTAGGTCGACCACTTACCCAAGTTACGCCTTAAATTTGGCTTAATTAGGGGCGCTTTACCTTTCAAATCTTTGTGCAATAAATCCTATGCACCATCATAATTATTATTCTTTAAAAGCTCACAATATTTAGAAAATTTTTTATATTTTTTAAATATACCTATAGATAGAATTTAACGTAGACACTCCAAATTCAAATCTAAGAAATAAAAAAACGATAAAAAAAATCCATTTATACTGCAATTAACCCCAAAATATAATTAATCAAAAAAACAAGTATGTAAGAGAAATTAAAAACAATAAGACACTCGAAACAAAAATAATAAAGTTAGATTTTATAAAACTGTAATTTTTTTCTAAGAAAAAAATTATCTCGCCTTTATTAAAACCCTCTAGCAAAAGACTATCCTCAACCAATGGAAGTGATTGATTTTTTTTATACTTTAAATTATATTGAACAAATAAAGCATAAAAAAAGGCCTGAATTTCAAATAATTCATAAATATCATATTCATTATTTTTCGGAGGGAAAATTTTCTCAATAAAACAATTCTTTTTAATAAATTTTAAAAAATTTATATAACTAAATATAAAAAACAATACAAACGTTAAAAAAATACCAAGATATATAAAATTCATTTACACAACCCCATTCCTTTATATAAAGCTTTATCGACTAGAAGAGATCCACCTACTGCTCCTCCCATGCCTAAAACTGTCATTAATACCTGCCCCGCTCTAGCATATGGATTTATGCTAACGGCCATATAAAGGACTCTACCTGTAAATGTCCCAGCAGCTCCACCAACAAGTGCGGCTTCAACTTTAGCAGTTTCTACAGGCTTTGTTGCACAAACCTATCTGTAAAGGCTTTTTCAGCGATATAATTTTCAAATGAAGAAGCCTACACACAAAATCTATCGCACAACCAATTGGCCCGCATATAACCGAGCACTCATGAGTCGC
>NZ_VPAK01000044.1:0-10878 GCF_013419295.1 Acinetobacter sp. YH12094 | reverse complement strand
TAACTGCAATTTAGGAGAGTGTTATGCCAATTCGGTGACTTTTTCTATCTTTTAACACCAATTCCAGTTTTTAGTTGAGTTTGAGATTGGTGTCGAGAGTAGGTCGCTGGTTTGTGCAAAGGTCTCTCATAGAAATAACGAAAGGTTAAATTCACCCTCGGCTCGGTCACTTTCATCGACTTCATTAGGGCATGTTTCCAATACCGTTGGGTTTTCCCACGCATCACGATCAACTGTCCACTTTGCAGTAAAAGCTGTACTTTCTCTTGAGTGCTTTTATGTTTAAAGCAAAACTTTCGGCTTGCGCCAAAACTCAAAGATGCGATCACCACCTGCTGTGTGGGTGAAAGCAAAGATGGCTCATCATCACTATGCCACCCCACCGCTTGCGTACCATTTTCGTATAAATTGGCCAAACAGGAATTAAACGTCTGACCCAACCGTTGCTCAATATGTTGCTTTAAGCGCAGTAAAGCTGGATTCCAAATCAATGCCTGCTTTTGCATGCCTGAATAGTGATACTCATAATGGGCATCTCCATACCAAACCACTTTTCGCTCCGTTTGATAATACTGTCCATGCAAAATGACTTCATCATGCTGCCAAGCCAACTGCGTGAGGAAATAGCGTAAATATTTTTCACTGTCTTCAGCATTGAAGATCAGTCCATAATCTTCAACTTCACCATCATAGGGCAGCAGGTTTGCATGCGGTTCAGGCGCAAATAATTCAAAATTCATCGGTTCAACTCAACACTGTTAGGCGCAGCAGCGTGATGCTGATGTCGTGAGCACATTTAAAAATATCTTAGCTGAAAAACGCTCGTCACAAATCAAAACATTGTCATCGCTTGTCGCATTGAATTTTCAGTCTTAGACTAAAGCTCATATTCACAATAAAAATAATTGCTTATGAATCTGTGGCAACTTTTCCAAAAATTACGCCCATTCGTAAAGCCATACCGCTGGCTGGTGGTCGTGACGCTGATCTTGACCTTAATTGGCTCACTCACGGCACAGGTGAATGCCCTGACACTCAAATATGCCGTAGACAGCATCAATCAGCTTTTGCAACAAGGTCTCGGTCTAGCCAATGGTTGGCATATATTAATCACCATCAGCGTGGTCTTACTGGGAAAAGAAGTCATCAATGCCATCGTGCAATTTGGACAAAAATCGTTTGGTGAAAAGTTACGTATTTTAATTTCTCAGGATTTGTCCCAAGGCATTATTGAAAAATTTATCACCTATCGATTGGCATTCTTCGATCAACAAGACAACCAAGCAGGTAAGCTCCAAACTCGAATTGATCGGGGTGTCAGCTCGCTCACACGATTGGTTCAAATCTTTTTTATTGATATTTTACCATTATTTACCAGTGCCATTATTGCACTGGGCTTAATGTATTATGCCAATGTTTGGGTTGGTGTGGTGGCCACAATTATCGTGCCGATTTATTTTTGGCTGACCTTCAAACAATCACAAAAACTGGCAGGCAAACGCCGTGCCCTACGCGATAATTTTGAAAAGAAAAATCAGGGTATTCTGAGTATTATCAATTCGATAACGGTCATTAAATCTTTTAACAAAGAAGCCGTCGAATCGAAAAAGCAATTAAATCTGCAAAAGTCACTGACTGAAAACCAGATGCAGACACGGCAAACCAGTTATATCTTTGACGGACTCAAAACCTTTATTGAACAGGTCGGTGTAGTGCTGATCATCATTCTGACGGCCTATTTTGTTTTGGATGGGCAAATGAGTATCGGGATGATTATGTATCACGTGTTGTTATTTAATAATGTCTCTGCCCCGATTCGCTCGCTGCATCGTATCTATGATGAAATTAACTCTGCGATGATTTATTCAGAAAGCTTCTTTAACATCTTAGAAGCGGATCATGAAATTGAAACCAGTGGTACTGCCCAACCTCCGATTCAAGGTCAATTTGAATTGAGCAATGTCGACTTTAGTTATCCCAATGGTTTTCAGGCATTACACCGTATCAATATGACCATCCAACCAAATAAAATTACCGCCTTGGTTGGTTTATCTGGCGCTGGTAAATCGACATTAATTAGCTTACTGGATAAGTTTTATCATCCTCAAGCGGGCAATATCAAACTCGATGGCATCGATTTAGAACAGATTGATACACAGTATTTACGTGAAAATATTGGTTTGGTATTGCAAAAAAATCATATTTTCCCAGGTTCAATTTTTGAAAATATTCGCTATGGCAAAAGTACAGCTACAGAGCAAGAAGTCTTCGATGCAGCACGGAAAGCCTCGATCCATGATCAGATCTTAAAACTTCCGCATGCCTATGAAGCCGATGCTTTACTGCTCTCAGGTGGACAGCAACAGCGCATTGCCTTGGCACGTATGTTCCTAAAAAATCCGCCGATTATTTTCTTGGATGAACCGACTGCAAGTTTAGATGCGATCGCTGCTGAACAAATTAAAAATAGTTTGGATCAAATTAAGCAAGGTCGTACCGTCATCATGATTTCGCATAGTTTGTCGCAAATTATCGATGCCGATTACACCTATGTGATGAAAGACGGACAAATCGTAGAACACGGGGAGCATCATGATTTGTACCATCAAGAAGGTGCCTATAAGCAAATCTTCGATGCGATGGCGAAAAGTTTAAACATTGACAAAATCGCCCGGACTTTTGAGGAAGATGAAGAAACACATAGTTAATTTTAGACCGAAAAAAAGCCCATCGTTTGATGGGCTGCGTTCATCTTGATGTTAATCAATTAACGCTGAACTTTTTGCTCAATTTCTTCAACACTGGTGTGACGGACATCTAGACCTTTCACCATATAAATCACTTGTTCAGAGATATTTCGAGCATGGTCACCAATACGTTCAAGTGAACGCAGCACCCAAAGTACATTCATCACCCGAGTAATGTGCCGTGGATCTTCTATCATATACGTCATGAGGGTACGGGTTGCCGATTGGTACTCGCGGTCAATATCAGCATCGGCCAAAAGGACACGTAAAGCCTGATCTACATCCAAACGTGCAAAGGCATCCAGCGCATCATGAATCATCACGCGGACTTGGTTGCCAATATGACGTGTTTCCATATAGCCACGCGGTGAACCACCCTCTTCACACAAGCTTTGTGCAATACGGGCAATTTTTGCCGCTTCATCACCAATCCGTTCTAAATCGGTGTTGGCTTTCGACATCGCAATCACCATGCGTAGATCAATCGCAGCAGGATGACGACGCGCCAAAATCAGGGTAAGCGCTTCATCAATTTCAGTTTCCATACGGTTCACCGTATTGTCTTGAAATTGAACATCGATCGCCATCGTTGCATCCGTATCCAATAAGGCATGAATGGCATTTGCAACCTGCTGCTCCACCAAACCACCCATGGTCATAAATTTGGTATGCACATCCTGCAATTCTTCATTGAATTGCGAAGAAATGTGATGATTTAAAACAGGATTATTAGGCAAAGCGAGTCTCCACTACAACGTGAATCGGCAGATTTTAGTGCCATATTAAAGCATATTGATTGTGAAACTTTTATGACCATGGATTATTTCTTTAGTAGGATCGATGGCTGATTTTTCTGATCGACCAACCACGCATTCATTTCCACTAAATCAGCTTCCGTTAATTTCCCAACTGAGGCTTTGAGTTGCAGTACATGTATTAAATAATCGTACTTGGAATTTAAATAATCTTGACGGGCTGAAAAGGCATTACGCTGTGCCAGTAGCACATCAACCATAGTTTTCAGACCTTCTTGGTACTGGGCTTGTGAGGCCAAAGACACTTGCGCGGAAGAATCCATTGCAGCTTTACGTGCCTGTAATTTACTTTGATCCGTTTCGACTTGCATATAAGATTTTTTTACATCGGTTTGTGCTTTTCGAATCGCTGCATCCACCTGTGCTTGGCTTTTTTCAACATTGATCGCCGCTTGCTTAATGGATTTCTGTGTCCGTCCACCATTAAACACATTCCAGTTCATTTCAATCCCCACCTGATCAAATTGACCATCTTGCGACATGATGGATTGTGGACTTTGCTTGTTATACCCATAGATCCCTACCGCTTCAATCTGAGGATATAAGGCGGCTTTTTCGACACGTTTACCATCTTCCGCATATCGTTGTTGCATACGCGCTTGTAAAATACCTAGATTCTGCCCCTGAGCCAGTTCTTCCCACGCTTGTACATTGTTTGGAATCGGTTTTTCAAACTGAAAATCTTCACGTAACACCGCCAAATTTTCTCGATATGGCCCAATCAACTGTTGTAATTGTTCCTGCGCCAAAACCAATTGAACATTGGTTGCCATGCGGTTTGCCCGTGCATTTTGATATTGTGCATTGGCTTCACTGACATCACTTTTTGCCACCAAGCCTTCTTTTAATTTGCCATTCATCATGCGCAGCTGTTCAGATAGCGCCTGTTCTTCTTGTAGGTTGGCAACCGTTAATGCCTGTTGGCGTAGGACATTAAAATAAGCTTCAGAAACATTTAAAATATGATCTTGTTTTTGAATCCGCAAATTAATTTCACTTAAATTAATCGAGGTCTTGACTTGCTTCAGCCCTTCCCATGCATCCCAACGAAAAATGGGCTGACGAGCAGTGAGCGCAATTTGTCTTGTTGTGGTGCTGTCTGGCATGATCAGCCCGGCTTGAGCGCCGCTTTGGTTGGAATTGTGATTTTTTCGAGTCACATTTCCGGAGATTGTTACCGTTGGAAGTAAGTTCCCATTGGCAATCCCCAAATTCAATTTATCCGCTTCATATTGTAGTTTATTGGCTTGCCAATTGGGGTCTTCTTGTTTTGCACGTTCATAAGCTTGCACAAGGTCTAGCGCACACGCCCACTGACTCGTGAAAAGCAAACAAAGACCCACCACAACTTTTTTGTTCATTTTTTTTGTAAATTCCTAATATTCAAATACCCGAGATTGAATATTCAAGCCTAAAACTAAGCAGATACTAATCATATCCTTGCAAATTTCCGTATGATTTTTATTAATTTTTTATATCAAATGCGACAAAACCGGATAATTTCAGTCGTTTTCAGACACTACTCACAACGCTATAACAAAGAACTGTACAATAGTACACATATTGCACGTGTTTCATCTATAAAATAGTCGACATTCCATCGGACAATACCACTTCTATAGCGCATCGAGTTCCTGTGTCAAAAAAATTTCAGCTGCCTGCAAAGTTTAGTGCAATGTTTTTATGTTTCAGTATGTTGAGTGGATGCCAACAACAGCCTGAACCACAACCTGCACCAGAGTCTCCCAACAATAAGACTGTTGAAAAAGAAGCAGTCGATTTGTCTTTGCTGTGCAAAAAACTTGAAAAAAATATGCTGGAAATTGATGATCAACGCACAACTTTCGCTTTAGAACAAATCAACCAAGATCTAAAAGTCTGTCTACCACTGTTAAAAGCTGACGAACAAAAAAAATTACTGCGTTTGTCCAATCAAATGTATCGCAACTTTTTACATGTTGAACGTACCGCTCAACAGCAAATGGCGTTCGAACAATTTGCCTTTGATATGGCTCAGCATCCCACCATTCAACAAAATCATTATGAGCAGCTCACTGCCCGCGATCAGTATTTACTGAAACATAAAGGCCAAGCTTATGTGGAGTTGTTCGATGCCGATGAAGGACAGTTACGCTATCGCCGCAGTCCTGAATATTTAGCCAAAATTTTTGCGCCTTATATGCAAGAATCTGAGCAAGTCTTTATTGAAAAACTGGCTGAACAAAATGCACAACCTGCCTTGCTACATCAAAGTTTAGCCATTGAGCCACAAGAGATTGCGACACGTGCTATTTTTTGGGAAGACTATCTGAAACAATATCCAAATAGCCCCTACAAAAAAGATGCACAACAATTGCTGTACCAATACAGCCAATTGCTGTTTATTGGTTCAGCGCATAGCCCAGTTTCTAATGATTTTTCAGACCGCCTCAGTATTCAAGTCAGTTCTTTGGAAGAAATTGAACGCTTGGCTCAATTAAAAAACTCCACATTGGCAGATCAGGCGCGTTTATTTTTAAAATTATTAGATCAAAACACTGCCTCATCTACTCAACGTTCAGAAGCTCAGTTGTTGAATTTAATTGGCGTCCGTAATCCTGATCCGCATTATAAGAAAGACTGTTTTAGTGATGCTATTTGTGTAAATAAATAGTCCTCTTAGCTAACTCTAGCTCAATTGCACACGAGCCTGCCCAAAATTCTGCACTGCAAAATCAATGAAAAATAACACTGTTTTAAAACAGCCTTCATGCTAATATCCGCACAAAGCTTGACGGAGCGCAGGTAATTTCCTGCTGAGATCATCTAAGTTTAGTTCGCTAAATTTAAGGATGAGTACCGTTGAACCTGATCAGGTTAATACCTGCGTAGGAATCAAGCCATCTAAAAACTTAAGCCCCTCTTATCTCTTGGTTTTACACCGTTATTTCAGGTGAACCCATCAGATAAACCGCCACGTTTTTGGTCGTGCTTGATTCGTTGATGTCATTCATAAGGATCATTGCAATGAACCAATTAACGAATCTCACCGCTTCAGATCGCGCTGCTCAACATGAACAAGATGCTAAAGATCTCACACGTATTCTCCCTGCTTCAAAGAAAGTCTATATCCAAGGCTCACGTCCAGATATTCGCGTACCAATGCGTGAGATCAGCCTTACAGATACGCCTACAGGTCTGGGTGGAGAAAAAAATCTGCCGATCATGGTCTATGACACCTCTGGTGCTTATACCGACCCCAAAATTCAAATTGACCTAAATCAAGGTCTACCCAATGTCCGTGAATCTTGGATTGAGTCACGAAATGATACGGAAATACTCGATACCTTGACTTCAAAATTTGGACAAGAGCGTCTTCGAGATATTCGTACAGCAGAGATTCGTTTTGCGCATATTTCAAAACCGCGTCGTGCTCGTCGTGGGCACAATGTCTCTCAAATGCACTATGCCAAACAAGGCATCATCACCCCTGAAATGGAATACATTGCGATTCGTGAAAATCAGCGCCAGCGTGAAGGTGTAGATATGCGCCAACATGCCGGTCAAAATTTTGGCGCACGTAATTTAACTGAAATCACCCCCGAATTTGTACGTCAAGAAGTGGCTGAAGGTCGTGCCATTATCCCTGCCAACATTAACCACCCTGAATGTGAACCGATGATTATTGGTCGTAACTTCTTGGTGAAAATCAATGCCAACATTGGTAACTCAGCGCTCGGCTCAAGTATTGATGAAGAAGTGGCAAAAATGACCTGGGCAACTCGTTGGGGCGCTGACACCATCATGGATTTATCGACAGGTAAAAATATCCATGAGACCCGCGAATGGATTATTCGCAACTCCCCTGTACCGATTGGCACCGTGCCAATTTACCAAGCTTTAGAAAAAGTTGATGGAGTCGCAGAGGACTTAACCTGGGAAATTTTCAAAGACACACTGATTGAACAAGCCGAGCAAGGTGTCGATTATTTTACGATTCACGCAGGCGTACTGCTTCGTTATGTTCCACTCACCGCCAACCGTTTAACAGGTATTGTGTCACGTGGCGGATCCATCATGGCGCAGTGGTGCTTAGCGCATCATGAAGAAAACTTCCTGTATACGCATTTTGATGAAATCTGCGAAATCATGAAAGCCTATGATGTGTCATTCAGTTTAGGTGATGGTTTACGTCCAGGGTGTATTCAAGATGCCAACGATGAAGCTCAATTTAGTGAATTACGCACCTTAGGTGAATTGACTCACCGTGCATGGGAACATGATGTACAAGTCATGATTGAAGGCCCGGGCCATGTCCCAATGCATATGATCAAAGAAAATATGGATCTACAACTCGAGGTATGCAAAGAAGCGCCTTTCTATACCCTTGGACCACTCACCACCGATATTGCGCCGGGCTATGACCACATTACCTCTGCGATAGGTGCAGCAATGATTGGTTGGTACGGCACGGCTATGCTGTGTTATGTGACCCCGAAAGAGCATCTAGGTCTACCAGATAAAAAAGACGTCAAAGATGGCATTATCACCTACAAAATTGCAGCCCATGCCGCAGACCTTGCTAAAGGTCATCCCGGTGCGCAGGCCCGTGATAATGCATTGTCGAAAGCACGCTTTGAATTCCGCTGGGAAGACCAATTTAATCTGAGCTTAGACCCTGATACAGCGCGCAGCATGCATGATGAAACCATGCCGAAAGAAGCACATAAATCGGCCCATTTTTGTTCGATGTGTGGACCTAAATTTTGCTCGATGAAAATCACACAAAATGTGAGAGATTATGCAAAAAATCAGCAAGATATGCAGCTTTCTTCAGAATCTAATCCTGAAATTGAAACAGGTTTACAGAGCATGAAAGCGGCCTATCATGAACATGGTCAAAAGTTGTACCACAAAGTGTAAAGCTTAAAAAAAATCTTTTGTATTCAACAAAATCTCGGTTAGGATGAAATGGAAGATTTCATCCTAATTAGCGCTTATGAATATTATTAAACAGGCCACATATAACAAAAAAGATTACAGCATTGAAGGGCGTGAACATCTTTATAAAGGCTTTATTCAAGTTGAAAAAGTTCTGCTTCGACACCGCTTATTCCATCAAGACAGCATGATTCCAACCATTCAGCGTGAATTGATTCATCGTCCTGAAGCAGCAGGTGTGCTGATCTATAGTCATCAACAACAAAAATTTGCCTTAATTGAACAATTCCGCATTGGAGCGATTGATGATGAAACTTCGCCATGGCAACTAGAGATCATTGCCGGCGTGCTCGATGGTGATGAATCTGCTGAAAGCTGTATCCGCCGTGAAAGTTTGGAAGAATCAGGCTGTGAATTAGATGCGCTACAGCATTTATTTAGTTTTTATCCCTCTGCGGGTGCCTGCGCGGAATTATTCCACCTATATAGTGCTGAAGCTGAACTGCCTGAACATGGTGGAGTCTTTGGTATGCCTGATGAAGGAGAAAATATTCAATTGCATATCTTAGATTATGCTGATATTCCTGAATTATTAACCAATGGTCGGCTAAAAAACGCACCTGTCATTATGGCCTTGCAATGGTTACAACAACAAATACATACTACAAGGAATGTCTAAGGGGAAGGACATGACTTTAAGGGACACACCACAATACGACTGGACACTGATCCAGATCTCGGACACACATTTAATGGATCAGGAAGATCTTGAGTTTGTCCGCATGAATCCAGAGCAGAGTTTTCACGATGTGATTCAACAAATTCAGTTGAACCATCATCACATCGATACGCTTGTCCATACTGGCGATCTTGCACAAGTGCCGGTAGAGCGCACCTATGCGCGTTATCGCGAATATATGCAACAGCAGCCGTTTCCATTTTATCAGATTCCGGGTAACCATGACGAAGCATCTTGCTTCCCATTTCATCAACAGCAAGATCGGGCACACTGCATCGAATTAGGCAACTGGTGTCTGATTTTACTGAACAGTGCGGTCAAGGGAAAAGTGGATGGTTGGGTATCACAACAGCAGTTGGAACAATTAGACCAGTTGCTCACAACACACCCACAGAAACACATCATTGTGGCATGCCACCACCACCCTTTTGCCATGCAATCGCATTGGATAGATCAGCACAAATTAAAAAATGCTGAACATCTGATGGATGTGCTTTCACGTCATGACAATGTCAAAATTGTACTGTGCGGACACGTACATCAAGACTCGTCTAATCAATGGCGCAATATTCAGTTTTTATCGACACCTTCGACCAGTGTTCAGTTCAAACCGCATAGTGAAAATTTTGCCTTAGATGAAGCTTTACCGGGGTATCGTGCACTCTATCTGAATGATAATGGTGAATTTAAAACAGAAGTTGTTCGAGTCAAATTGAAACAACCTCAAATTAATGTTGAAATTTCAGGTTATTAACTTTTCAATTTGATTTTTTTGCTTTACTTTATGCCTTCTAAAGGAAAAGTGATAGTTAGAATCCAAACATCAAAGACTATCAATAAGCAGAAAAAGTCTATATGATGACGACCCCCACAGAAGGAAACTCTGTGTTGGGTGGATAAAAACTTGCATATCACCATATTTTTTGCGTATAGATATATGCATATGATGAGGAATGCCCTACATGGCGAATGACAACCAAAATCAAGTCTTAGACGAACAAACTGATGTAGTAGACGAAAAGTCTACCAAACGCGTGCGCAAATCAAAGCCAAAGGCGACTGAAGGTGGTTCTACTGCAAGCTTATTTGGTATTGAACCTTATCAGCCTAAAAAGAATGAAGAATACATGTCTGAAGGGCAACTTGAGCATTTCCGCCACATCTTATTGGCGTGGAAAGCTGAGTTAATGTCAGAAGTAGACCGTACTTTGAATACCATGCAAGACGAAAATACTGCGCTTCCAGATGTGAACGACCGTGCAACGCAAGAAGAAGAATTTGCGATTGAACTTCGTACACGTGACCGTGAACGTAAACTGATCCGTAAAATTGAACAGTCAATTGAAGCGATCAAAAATGATGACTACGGTTTCTGTGAAACGTGTGGTATCGAAATTGGTTTACGTCGCTTAGAAGCGCGTCCAACAGCGACTTTATGTATCGACTGCAAAACACTTGCAGAGATCAAAGAGAAGCAAAATAACGGTTAATTCTGTGTTGAGTAATTCCTCTCTAGCCCTCCCTTTAGATCATAGGTATCTACACAAATCCCAAGTTTTGGGTTAAATTGAAGAGCATGCTCTTCAATTTAATATCTCCCATCTTGATACACGTCTCGTCAGACGATACAACGCCCTCGTAAAGCTTAATATGAATC
>NZ_VPAK01000043.1:0-11234 GCF_013419295.1 Acinetobacter sp. YH12094 | reverse complement strand
TAAACTCAGTGCAAGGAGTTTTGATAGCCAAGTGAATGAAATTCATGCACGTGTAGCAGTCCTCAACAGATTTACGGAATTAGGTCGACCACTTACCCAAGTTACGCCTTAAATTTGGCTCAATTAGGGGGGGCTTTGTATTTCAAATCTTTGTGCAACAAAGCCTACAAGCATTAAAATATTTTGAGGAGTCGTCAAAAAAAGGACTTTCAGAAGCTCAGTTTACTTTAGGAACCATGTATTATCAGGGGGATGGGGTAAAAGATGAGCAAAAAGGGATTCAACTGTATGCCCAAGCAGCCAAACAAGGGCATAAGGAAGCTAAATTTAATTTAGGTAATTATTATTTGAAGAATGAAGACTTAACTCAAGCAAAAAAAATATATGAAGAATTGGCAAATGAAAATTATGGGATGGCTCAATATAATCTAGGTTATATCTATTTAAGTCATTTCAATGATGAAGAAAAAGCGAAACATTGGTTCAAACTTGCAAATTTCAATGGCGTGAAAGAAGCTAAAGTGGCACTTGACGAGTTAGGTGAAAGTTGAATTTAGTTTTAGGAATTAAAATAAAAATAAATTGAATAAAAAAAGCCCCCTCAGGGCTTTTTTTATTATAAATTAAGGTAATTATGGAAATAGCACTACACTTAATCCCAGCATTAACGTTGCATAATCATTGTATTAGCTTTTTATTTATTGACTTTAAGTTGAAGCGTAAAAATCGTGTATTAAGTCTAAGAACCGCAGAGTTATATGTCGATGCTAAAATGGCAATGCAGGTTTTATCAAGCTTTTAGCAACCCCTGACTATACTCAATTTCAGCATGAAGAATATTCAGTTTATAAAGATCCGATATGGAAAACGGAAACACGAAAAAATAAAGCTGAATTGGAGCGGGTGCTTTTTTATCACTGTGACCAAGTTGGTACGCCGCAAACATTGAGCAATGAGTTATGTGAATCTATATTGGAAATTAAGCCAGATGTGTGGGGTAATGCTTTAGAAATAAAGGCTTCTCATAATTTACTTGAGCAAATCAAGATTCGTTTTCAAGGGCATGAGCAAGATCTGAGCACTGCTCAGATTTAAGCGCAAGGATGGCGAAACAGGCTTACATTCTACTCTTACCGTTATTATGAGCCTGAGAAATTTTAAAGCACTGCTTTAGAATTGCGTAAGGCAAGATATGTAAGTAAAGACCCTATAGGATTGTTTGGAGGGCTTAATAACTCAATTTATGTGAGCAACCCGAATCAGTGGATTGATCCGATGGGGCTTAATCAAGAGTGGATAAATATTAAAACAGGCGAGCGTGCTGGACGAAAAAAAGGACCAGATTGGGAAAATTGGTTCCCGTACAAAGATCCAGATGGAAGACTAAATGCTGCAGCATCTTCGGTAGAAACGAAATTAAATACTAAACGTCAACAAGAAATTGAAAGTTATAATTATAGGATTGAAACTACAAGAAAAAGTGAAAACGTTAACAACGCTTGGAATCAATCCGTAGAGAGTATGAATATTCAAAATAAATTATTATCTAAACGAATTCCAAATGTTAATTTTATATGTGAATGTAAAGTTACACTATGGGGATCAATTAAAGAAGACTATCAAAGTGGTGAAATATTAGATAATGGTCTCAGATGTGTATTGGGAGTATCGCATGGATTCACAATGGGGTTATCAACAATAGCATTAAGAGAAAATAATCTAGTACCAGAACATTTGCTAGACACAGATCATGTCGCTTTTAATACAGCAGACAATGTGGTACTACTTGGTACTATAGTTACAGGTCGAGGAGTAGTATTATTAAAACAAGGAGCACATTTATCTAATTCTGCGAGACGTATGGATCCTGAACAAGTCAGTTATGAACTTATATCTAATGTAAATAAAGTTGCAGATAAAAAAATGGCTAAAGGCTTAGCAATAATGGGGGGCAATATTTACAAAGTGAGGTTGAGGGGGAGGTTGTAGATAAGTTTGATAATTTAATTTTTGGCGATTAATAATATGAGGAAAATGTTTTTTATATTGGGATTTATTGTTTTTTTATTTTATAGTTCTTATGACTGTATTGTGAATGATGTTTGTGGTTTTGGACGTGCTGGCAGAGATGTATTGTGGGGTACGTTAACTTCATACTTTAAAATATCAGTTAATATTTTTTTTATGATATTTTTTATAATATATTTGATGATGTGTTTTAATAAAAGGTAGTTTTAGGAGGTGGTGTGAGATACTTATTTATCATTAGACTTCTTTCATAATTCATTTTTTTCTATACTTTTTCAGCAAAGAATTCCCGCCCTCGATCGGTCTGTATTCGCTGCTGTTCGGTGTTTATATATCCTTAAAACGCGATATCGTGTGTAGTCATCGATAGATGTGTACTGATATAGCCCAGGACCCAGTTTACAGGTATCCATTTGAATTCTATCGCCTGGTAATGGGCGTTCATAACGAATAAAATCTGCTCTACGACGAAATTTTTATTGGTTTGACTTGATGGGAGGATATTACTTTATGGATAGACCCTAAGGACAGCGAGACTCCGTGCAGCCTCATCAATTCTGTTTGCAAATGTCGGGCACCAAGATTTCTAGCTGAACGTATTTCTAATATTTAGACTTCTAGCTCAGCACTGATTTTAGTATTTGGCGATTTTAAGGGACGTCTACTCTGGCTACTTAACCCATATATACCTTGCTCACAATATCGTTTCCACCACTTGCGTAACGTTGGTCTGGAAATGCCACATCTCCGACAGACTAGGCCAGCATCATTGGTCTCTTCAAATAATTTAACCCATACGAGTCTTTGTTGAATTTCTCTGTTCATAGACACCCATTAGATTGAAATGATGTCTATGAATCACACCCCTAAACTAAGGCTGATCGGCAATCAATTCACATTGGTTAATGAGCTTAATCAAAGTGTTTTGCACATATTCTTCAAACTCAATACCTTGTTCTTCCGATATTTTTTCAATTTTTTTAAGAACATCACTATCTAATTCAAATTCTATTTTCTCTGATGTTTCCATTAGTAAATCATAGTTATTTTCGACCATTTTTTTGAACATTTCTTCTAAGTTGTTTCTCGATGATACCTTGAAAGATAGTCGTAAAGAGCTATTAATAATTTCAACATGAGTATATCCAATATATTCAGTCAATTTTCCTACAAATCCTAAATGCTTCATAATCATGCTCAAATATACTGAAAGGAAATAGCTCTCCACTAATAGCTATGTAAATTAAGCTAAACTTTCCTTTACAAACGTTGGATCAACAATAAATAACCTAATTAATGATGTTGCTGCACCAGAAGGTCTTCTCACACCTTGTTCCCAAGATTCTAATGTACGTTTGGAAACACCAAGGAGCTTAGCAAACTGTTCTTGTGTCAGCTGTGCCTTTCTACGTGCTAAAGCTACATCTGTTTCAGTAATTACTATTCTTTTTGCAGCATTATTTGCCAACATATCATCGATGCCTTGTAAGATTTCAGCTTCAATATCTCTTGTTGCTTCAAAGGCTTCTAGTTCTTTTTCAGTCATTAAACGAGTCATTTAATTTCTCCACCAATACTTGAAGGGTTTTCTTACTAAGTTGTACCGTTTGCTTTTTACTGTACAAGGTTAATAACCAAATCTCTCCATTCGTTAAACGATTAAAGTAGATGACTCTGACACCACCACTTTTGCCTCGACCACCGCTAGTCCATCTGATCTTACGAATGCCACCCGAATTAGGTTCGACATCCCCGGCCTCAGGATTTAATGCCAAGAATGTTTTAAATTCCTCATATTCTTCCTGAGTCCAATAAACAAGACAGTATTTGGTAAATAAAGGGGTGTCACATATTGTATACATTGCTTGTGTTTATACCACCTTGTAGTAGTTTATTTTATACTACTTTGTGGTACTTTTAAATATGAATGTGTAATTCGTAGGATGAAAGATGATATATTATTTTGCAGAAGAGCCCTTCTAGGTAGTGTTACCTAGGAGGAAAAATGAAAAAGCTGAAACTGATCCTAGCCAAAATAATGGACAGTACTTCCCTCTAAAGATAACGTAACGTTAACTTTGGAGATACAAGAAATGGGCAAACGTTTTAGTCCTGAATTTAAACAGCAAGCAATTGATTATGCACTTTCAAACTCACACGAGTCAGTAGCTGCAATCTCCCAGAAATTAGGTGTGGGTTATTCAACATTAGATAAATGAATTCGTGAAACCAATCCGGCAGGTTCAAACAAACGTCAACTTTCACCAGAACAACAGCGGATCCTAGAATTAGAGAAAGAAGTCAAACAGCTCAGGGAAGCCAATGACATCTTAAAAAAAGCGCATGTGTACTTTCTGACAGATCATGCCAAGAAAAGTACACGGTAATTCAAGATCTAGCTGTGAATGGAGTCACTGTATCTTCTGTCTGTAAATGCCTGGGTGTCAGCACTTCAGGCTATTATGCCTGGGGTTGCTGCGCATATGCGTCCATTCCTCGGAAATATTGGTACGACACCTTCACGTGACTTACCAGACTCTCACAACTGCCACGACTTTGGTCAGTATTTGATTGATGCACCGCATAAATTCGGAATGACTGAAGAAGAACTTATCGCAGCCAAAACAGACGGTCACATGGATACCAATTCGATTCATCCAGGCTGTATTTTGATTTGTCCTGTGAAAGTACCAGGTGCAGGTGTCTACATGGGGGATATGCATGCGCAACAAGGCAATGGTGAAATTGCAGGACATGCCACGGACGTTTCAGGCGAAACAGAATTACAAGTGGAAGTGATTAAAGGCTTAACAATTGACGGCCCAATTTTACTTCAAGCACCAGATGACTTACCACCAATGGCACGTCCATTTACCAAGGAAGAGCGTGAAAAAGTGAAAGCTTTAGGTGTGCGTTGGGGACAAACTGAGATTGAGGAAAGTGGTCCAATCACATTTATGGGAACAGGTAAGAACCTCAATGATGCAACGGACAATTCATGATTACATCCATTATTATAATCATGAAAGAATACAACTAAATTTAAAAGGATTGAGCCTTGTTCAATTCAGAACTCAATCCTGTTGTTAACTAAACTGTCCAAGATTTGGGGTTCAGTTCAAATGGGCGGTTTTTTAGTTGCCTAGATTGTAGTAATGGTCTAGTTGTCTCATTTGGTAGTCGCTCATTTCAGCATCCTTAAAGAATTCATCTCTTGACTCAAGTACATCTCGAACATTCTTTATGATCTCTTTTGCCTGAAACTCGGTTAACCCAAAGGCATTGCAGCGACTCAATAGATTTTGCGCCGTTCCGATTCGGCCTTCTTCTCCCACGGCGATCGCATGTTCTTTTGGGTAAGATGCGCGAGATCCGTGCGGTAGAACATCAAATAGAGGGCTGAGTGAATAATGATGATTTTTCATGTCATGCATTAAGAAGCCATGGTTTTTTAAATGATCATCTGTATTACTGATCATCACATTCAAGACCATGCGCTTATATAGCTCTAATTGATTGCTGATTGCGTCATGGCAAATTTGACTGCAGATCTTAGACAAATGCATATAAGACATCTTTAAGTCGTCTACGCGCACTTTACGGATGTTCATAAGGCTGTGTGCGCTGATGTAGTGTTTCTTTCGCTCAGGGCAGTTACGATCAAAGCGCTCAACAAGCAAAATAGGGTTGCCTTCAACTTCTTCAAGCTCGACATTGCTGACATTCAAACCTAAAGCTTGCGCCATCTTCATTGATGCATATTCAACTTTTGCATTATCAAAGAGGTCATCGGATTTATTGAATTTCGCAATCCACTCAATGCCTTTGTGCTGTACGACCACTTTAGGTCGCGCACCCCCCATTGATGACCCATGGTGAATGAGTTTTGATAAATAATTATCGGTCATCATGCTGATCATGTTCGGGTCTTGGTGCTGATCAACTGCTTTAGATAATTTTAAGTAAGCCTGTAAGTCAGAGAATTTAACAAAGGATTCTTTGCCAACGGTTTTGACCGCTTTAGAAGACAAACTCGCCACTAAGCACCCAACTGCATTACCACGTGCCGCAATAAGCCATTCAATTTGATTGAGTGGTACGCGAGTGTGCTGGGTTAACGTAAGCTTACGACCCCAATTGTCGGGCGTAGCATCTGCAAGTACGCCAAAGCCATCTTTAGCTGCAGTGGTGTACGCCGTGTTGGGTGTAATAAATGGTAGGTTAATTGGATCAAGCTCAAATGAGTTATTGAGATCCAAATAGCTCTTACCATAAATAAAATTATAGATTGAATCTTTGAGCGCATATTGAGCAACAACTTGCGGCGTATCGCCTGTATCCAAAAAAATGTAGCAGCTCTTAATTTCTTCTTGCATGGATAGGTTTTTAGAAGTCATCACTCATATCCTCTGATTTATTATTAGCGCGGACTCGAACTTTTTTGGTAGCGAGTGCTTTTCCAACTTCGTCATTTTGTGGGTTCGCAATACTAAGCAAACTGTCTTCCAAGCCAAATACAACGAGAATGGAAATAAGATTTTTTAGGTTAGAGCTGGGTTTGCCGCTTTCAAGTCGTGAGATTGTCTTTTCATCCACATGCACACGGTTAGCCAATTCGCTAATCGTCATATTCCGGTTCATGCGTGCTGTTTTAATGTTACTCCCGATCTGAACTAACAGATCTTCAACACCCTCAAGCATAAAATCACTTGCTGCTCTTTTCATGAAAAATCTCCTAAATACGGTCATTATATACAGATTAACCGACTTAAGCAGTATTTTATGGGTGTTTTTAAATTATATTTGTAAGAGATTTTAAGCTCTTGAGCCTATTTGCAGGGTTGGTGCATAATTTAAATTGACTTGAGAGGAAGTGCGCTGTGTAAGTGTGAGAAATAAAAGAAAGGTAAAGTAATGGATCAACCGAAAATTCTTTTGGAAATGGAGCAATTTTGTGAAACTAATAGCAATGTAAGGTTAATGCTCAGGGAAGTAAGTCGTTATCCTTTAGGTGAATGCGTCATGGAACGTATGTCATTAAAAACGCAGGCCATGCAGCGCATAGATGACATGGTAATGTTTCATAGGTTTGCAATGTCTGTACATAAACAGTGATCTTAGCCAAAATAATGGACAGTACTTCCCTCTAAAGATAACGTAACGTTAACTTTGGAGATGTAAAAATGGCTAAACGCTTTAGTCCAGAATTTAAACAGCAAGCAATTGATTATGCGCTTTCAAACTCACACGAGTCTGTAGCTGCAATCGCCCAGAAATTAGGTGTGGGTTATTCAACATTAGATAAATGGATTCGTGAAGCTAACCCAACAGGTTCAAGTAAACGTCAACTCTCACCAGAACAACAGCCCATTCTAGATTTAGAGAAAGAGGTCAAACAACTCAGGGAAGCCAATGACATTTTAAAAAAGGCGCATGTGTACTTCCTAACAGATCATGCCAAGAAAAGTACACGGTAATTCAAGGTCTAGCTGTGACAGAAATTAAGGTTTCATCTGCCTGTAAATGCCTAGGTGTTAGCACTTCGGGATACTATGCTTGGCGGAAGCGACAGATTTACGCTACTCAAAAATATACTGATTTAAAAGCTGTATATTGGCAACACCATGCTCGCTTAGGAGCACCTTCATTAGTTCATGACATGCATGATTTAGGTTACTGCATGAGTGAACGTACAGTTGGAAGGATGCTAAAAAAGCTTGGTTTACGCAGCAAGATTTCCCGCAAATATAAGCATACAACTGATTCAAATCATCGTTTGCCGACGGCACCGAATTTGTTAGATCGCCAGTTTACAGTCACTCGGCCAAATAGAATTTGGACGACCGACATAACGTATATTCACACCAAAGAAGGTTGGTTTTACTTATGCGTGATACTAGATTTATTTAGTCGTCGTATTGTGGGTTGGCAAACCAGCCATCGAATAGACCGTCAATTGACGTGTGATGCATTTAATTATGCAATGGCTCGTAAGGGGTATCCAATGGATGTTATGGTCCATTCTGACCAAGGCTCACAATACTGTAGTCGAGATTTTAGAGCGCTATTGTTGACGAATAACTGCATTCAAAGCATGTCTAGACGAGGCCTTGCGCAGTATACTGCTCATGGGATAATGCGGTGACGGAAAGCTTCTTTCATACATTGAAAGGTCATGTGGTACACGGGAGTGTGTTTACTACCCGAAAAGAAGCCAATGCTGTCTTGTTTGAATATATTGAGATTTACTACAATCGAATTAGACGGCATTCTGCAAATGGCTGGTTAAGCCCAGAAGCTTTTGAACAGAATTATTTCAAGAATTTAGAGGGACCGATTGTCCACGATACTGTCTAGGATCATCTCTGCATTAGTCACAATAATGTCCCAAATTTCACGCATTTTATTGGCTTTACTAGTTTTTTTTCCCTTGTATGGTACTGCTTGGCTTTTGCGTATTTTGTGGTACAGCCCTTGCTTTACAACCACAATCACTTGTTTTGGGATCCGCAGATACTCGAATCATCGCAAGTTTTGTGCTACTACCTAAAAATCTTGTGTAGTTAGTCATTTGTTTTTGATCAGGAGGGTCTTTGCTGTCCAAAAACTTAATTTCGACCCAATGTAAAATATTATCAATCGTTGGCACTTTCATAATATCTTTCACCACAATGACATCAGCCCCTATTCGATGATCTCCTCCTGGGGTTTCCATAAATTTATGTCGCGGAGGATTAGCCCCTGAAACCATCAATGGTTGTTTGCTTTTTATGTCATAAATCACTTCTGCTTTAATTGGACATTTATGTTCCATCACAATATCTACCAAGGCAAAAATCACTTGTACCGCTTTTTGTCTAAGATGGCGTACCCCCCCATAAACTAATCACCTTATCAGCCATGGTTTCTTTTCTTGGGGCTTTTCCTGTTACACCACCAATCTGATTGCTAAAACAGCAAACTTTACAAATCACTGATTTAAATAAAATTGGTTTCTTGGTGTAAACCTCATACCACGCCCCGACCCTTGAAGCTTGTGAAGGTGCTGTAGGTTTAGTTGAACCACTAGGTTGTGGTGTTGTTGAACCTCTTTGCTCTTTTTTAATATCCGTTACAACTTCTGTTGCAAAAGAAAAAAATAAACTCAATCAACTCTTGGGCTATATCTGCGCCAATATCTTTCAAAAAGGGAATTAGATGTTTTTTTACCAGTTCGGTGGTAACTTTAGCTGCCTGATTTAATAACTTTTTTAGGACATAGAGTAAAGCTCTTAATAAAAATGCAAGTACAACATAAACAGCAGCAGCAATAACTGGAGCAACCATAATTTTCTCTTATTCTTCTATTTCTAAATCAATATCATCAAATTCATCTTCTGATCCAGTCAGTGAAAAGCAAATGGCTTTATATGGATGGTCAACAATAAATGCTCAATGCGCACCAACTGCTCGTTTTGTGATGTTTGGTTGTAATACAGCATCTGATGACAAAGTTGTTAGAGTGTTTGCTAAAGATTTATCTGAATGTTCTAATTTTCAAAATGTACAAGTATGGGGACAAACTGGACCTGCAAAACCTTCATTTTATCCAGATAAGAGAGATAGTAGTGTCTTAAGAAATATGGGAACTGGTTGGACAGTCAACACTACTTATATGGTGGCTTCTACGCCAGGTGATGGTTTTGCTGCAACTCGTGGTGTGCCACTATTTTCTCCACCTGCTCTACCCATGAAAAAATTTATCAATGGTGTATTAATAGAAACAGCATTCCAAAATCAATTTAATGATCATAGGAATAACGTAAATTGAAGAAAAAAATTGGAATTTTTATCATCCTTATAGGCCTAATTATGGTAATAGCTACTAATTTTGAAAAGAAATATGAAACTCAGATCAGTATTGACTTAGATGAAGATGTAAGGAAAGATAATTTAAAAATAATAATAAATACATATGGTTATTTACTAGATGGTTATGAGTCAAGTAAACATATTGGTCAGACAAATACGTATTTATTTTTATATAAGGATGCTCAGATTCAAGATTATAGAAATACTAAAATCAATAAATATAGTGATTATTATATCTACGCTAAATATGGAAATAAGTATGCAAAAATGAAGTATACAAACTCTTTAGTTATGGGAAATAATGTAACTTCTATAAAAATTTTTATTAAAAAATTTAATGATTTATATTACATTTCTTCAAGTAATATAACACCCAGTATTGAAGCTATTTCAGAAAATTCCTTTAAAGACATAGATGCTTTCAAGAGTAATAAGCATGACATTAAGATGTTAGGCTATCTAGATAAGCCTTAATTATTATGTTTACCTTAAGTCGGCTTTGTTGCACAAAGATTTCATAACTATATGATTTTAAAGGTTTTGATTATTTTTTGATCCAAAATTAAATTTATTTAAATCAGATGCTTACATATTTATGCAACAAAGCCATGTGGATGTGGGATATACGGAGATAATTTCAAAATGAAAAAAAAATTGATTATAATTTTCTGTAATTTGTTTTGTTTAATATTAGTTGGTTGTCAGAAAAAAGAACCAACGAATTTGATTTTGAGTAATGAACCTGAAAACTTGAGATTAATGGCTGAGGGGAGAATCATTTTTGGTGGCAACTTAGAAAATGCGAGAAGTTTTTCTTCATATGCGTCTTATAAAGTTCTATATGAAATTAAAGGTCAAAACTTAACGTTAGATGAATGGTTATCGAAAGACATATTATTAAAACAAAGAGGTTGGAAGTATTTAGGAAAAAAAGATAATGGCTATATTTACTGTCAGAATATGACACAGTTTGAAGTTGTCCCTCCACAATCGATCATTAAAAATGCAGTGTTACAAGGAGGAGATATGTATAAACAGGCTAAAGACTATTGGGTAATTGGTTTCAGTACTGCAAAAACAAGTTCGTATAATATGTGTGAAAAAGAAAGAAAACATAAAGTTAGTTAATCAACCTTGATATTAGATCTCTTTCATAAATCAAAAAACGAGCACCTTTTTGATTGATATTTGTACTCTAACTTTCTTAGCATTTATGCATAATCTGCGGAGGCTTTGTTGCACAAACCTATCTGTAAAGGCTTTTTCAGCGATATAATTTTCAAATGAAGAAGCCTACACACAAAATCTATCGCACAACCAATTGGCCCGCATATAACCGAGCACTCATGAGTCGC